>JAFZPW010000034.1 GCA_017552495.1 Clostridia bacterium
CAAGCTGGGAATGCATTTCTGCGCCTGCGGCCCCAAGGAGCTGATGCCCGCCGAGGAACTGGTGGAGAAGTGCCGCGCCGTGGCCGCCGAGACCGGCGCCGTGCTGGAGTTCACCAGCGACGTGGCCCAGGGCGCCAAGGACTGCGACGTCCTTTACACCGACATCTGGCTGTCCATGGGCGAGCCTGCCGAGCTGTGGGAAAAGCGCATCAAGTTGCTGCTGCCCTATCAGGTCAACCAGAAGGTGATGGATATGGCCAAGCCCACCGCCATCTTCATGCATTGTCTGCCCTCCTTCCATGATCGGGAAACCACCGTGGGCGAGGACATCTATCAGAAGTTCGGTCTGGAAGCCATGGAGGTCACCAACGACGTATTCCTGAGCAAGCACGCCCGCCAGTTCCAGGAGGCCGAAAATCGTATGCACACCATCAAGGCGGTCATGTACGCCACGCTGAAATAAGGATATTTTATGGCAGAAAGAATCGTTGTGGCGCTGGGCGGCAACGCCCTGGGTAAGACGCCCGAGCAGCAGCTCGATCTGGTAAAGAGCACCGCCCGCCCCATCGTAGACCTGGTGGAAAAGGGCTATGAGGTCATCATCGGTCACGGCAACGGCCCGCAGGTGGGCATGATCAATCTGGCCATGGAGTTTTCCGCCAACAAGGGAGGCAATACGCCCTATATGCCGTTTCCCGAGTGCGGCGCCATGACGCAGGGCTATATCGGCTATCACCTGCAGCAGGCCATACAGCAGGAGTTGGAGCACCGTGGCATCTGCAAGGAGTGCGCCACTGTGGTCACTCAGGTGGTAGTGGATGAAAACGATCCCGGCTTTCAGCATCCTACCAAGCCGGTGGGCAGCTTCTATACCAAGGAAGAGGCGGAAGCCATCGCTGCGGAAAAGGGCTTCGTCTTTGTGGAAGACGCCGGGCGCGGTTATCGCCGCGTAGTGCCCTCTCCCATCCCCAAGCGCATCGTGGAGCGCAGAGTGGTGGAGCAATTGGTGGAGGCCGGCGATGTGGTCATTACCGTGGGCGGAGGCGGCATTCCCGTGGTGGAAACGGCCGAGGGACTCAAAGGTGTGGCCGCCGTCATCGACAAGGATCGCGCCAGTGCGCTGCTGGCCCGCGATGTCAGGGCCGACCGTCTGATTATCCTCACTGCCGTAGATCGGGTGTGTGTCAACTTCAACCAGCCCGATCAGCGGGAACTGCCGCAGATGACGCTGGCGGATTGCCGGCGGTATATCGAGGAAAAGCAGTTTGCCCCCGGCAGCATGCTGCCCAAGGTGGAATCCTGCATGGAGTTCGTGCGCGACAGCGCCCCCGGCGCCACCGCGCTCATCACCTCGCTTTCCCGCGCTGCCGAGGCGCTGGAGGGGAAGACCGGCACCGTCATCACCAAATAAACGCTTCGTGTTATAAAGCAAGCGCGTATGCCGCGGCATACGCGCTTGTTTTTCTGATTTTATTATACTTGACCGGATGCGTTGTATTCCACATGGTCTGGACAACGCATTTGACAACGTACTCGGCGGTTTCCTTGTACCGATCCTGTTTGGATGATCCCGGTTTGCGGGAGGAATATGCCGAAAGCAAGTACGTTTTCTCACAAAGATCATGGAAACGGACACCAAAACATAGAAAAACGCAGAATGTCTGTCTCCGGTTTGCCGAAACAACGCAGGCTTATCTGTTAAACTGCAAATTGTAATACGGTATCGGCATTTCATTGACCGTCTGGTATTCTTCTGAGATGATTTTGAAACCCAGATGCTTATAAAAATTAACTGCGGGAGCGTTTCTCTTCTGCACGTCAAGGGTTATCGTTCGAATCTGCGGGTTCAGGATCAGGATATCTTCCAAAAAATACAAATCATATTCAGGAACGCTGAATATTTTTGTTAAAAACGGTGCGTCATCACCCGTTATTGGTCGATACTGCATTTTAACCTCCAAAAACGACTCATTGAAAAAGCATACCATAACCGGCTTTCCCAGTCAAAAAAGCCGCGATCCTGGCAGACCCGGGGGATAAGGCAATTTGCGATCTCCGTGCCGCAGCACTTGTATTTCTTCATCGGATCCGATATAATGAAAGCGACTCTAAACGGATGGAAAAGGGGAGATCCCATGCTGCTGAAAGAATTGCGGGAGCAGGTGGTTTATTACGGTCGGCAGATGCTGGAAAGCGGCCTTACCATGCACACGGGCGGAAATCTCAGCGCCCGAGATCGCGCCACCGGGCTGATCGCCATCAAGCCTTCGTCAAAGCCCTATGATTTGCTTCGCCCTTCTGATATCGCCGTGATTGATATCGAAGGCACGGTCATCGAGGGGAAATATCGCCCATCCAGTGAATGGCCGATGCACACGCTGATTTATCGAACTTTTCCCCGGGTGTGCGGCGTGGTGCATTGTCACAGCCCTTACGCAACGGCTGCCGCCGCAGCAGGGCGCGAGATTCCGCTGATTACCCATGAGATTTGTATGCATTGTTCCTCGCCGGTGCGGGTGATGCCTTTTGAAATACCCGGAAGCAGGGAGCTGGCAGAGAGCGCTGTCCGCGGATTTGGCAGCGACAATAATGTGACGCTTTTGGGCCATCATGGTTCCATCGCCATGGGGGCAACCCTGTGGCACGCCTTCGACGGCGTATGCGCGGCGGAGCAGGCGGCGCAGACCTTGCAGCTTGCGCTGCAATTCTTTGAAACAGCCCGCGCGGATCAGATCAAACCTATCCCGGAAAGCGGACGCTTGGCGCTGCGGCGCTGTGATCCGCTTCAAATGCCGGAAACCGGAAAAACTGTGGAAATACAGGCGGTGTAAAGGAGTTTACCATGCTTATCATTTATCTCTTGATTCCCATTCTCGGCGTGGCGATGGATCAGGTTACCAAACACTGGGCGGTCACGCATCTTCAGTTTGCCGGGACAATCCCGGTGTGGGAGGGCGTGTTCCATTTGACGTATTGCGAAAACACCGGCGCGGCATTCAGTATGCTCAGCGACAAGCGTTGGCTGCTGCTTTTGATTACGCTGGCGCTGCTGGCTCTGATTTTGGTTGCTTTGATTCGGGACTGGATCCCAACCGTGTTTGGGCGCGTGTGTCTGCTTTTGATTTTGGGCGGCGCTGTCGGCAACCTTTGGGATCGATTGGCACGGGGATATGTGGTGGATTTTTTGGATTTTCGGCTGATTCGGTTTCCTATTTTCAATGTGGCCGATGTGCTGCTCAATATCGGCGTGTTCGCATTGTTGATTTATCTCATATTGATCGAACCGAAGCACAGTAAAAAGGAGAAGAACCGTGAAAACCATTCTGTTGACGGCGATGCCGGAGGACAAAGATAAGCGTCTTGACATCTTTTTGTCCGACAAGCTTGATAACGTAACACGCAGCGCGGCACAACGTTTGATTGACGGAGAAAACGTCTTTTTACAGGATCGCCCGCTGAAAAAGAATTATCGACTTTTGGGAAAAGAAACCATTCGTGCCGATTTGCCGGATCCCGCGCCCATCGAGGCTGCGCCCCAAGCGATCCCGCTGGATATCGTCTATGAAGATGCAGATGTGGCGGTGGTCAATAAGCCCCGGGGCATGGTGGTACATCCAGCGCCGGGCAACCCGGACGGAACGCTGGTCAACGCCATTCTGGCTCACTGCGGCGACAGCCTTTCCGGCGTGGGCGGCGCGGTGCGTCCGGGGATTGTTCACCGCATCGATAAGGACACCTCCGGCCTGCTCATTGTTGCAAAACATGACCGCGCCCATCTGCGGCTTTCGGTACAGCTCAAGGATCACACGCTGGCGCGGGTTTATGAAGCCGTGGTGCTGGGAAATCTGAAGGAGGATCGCGGCACCGTGAACGCGCCCATCGGACGCAGCCCCAAAAATCGAAAGAAGATGGCCGTGGTGGCCGATGGACGACCCGCTGTGACGCATTACGAGGTGATTGCCCGCTATCCGGGTTTTACGTATGTGCGATGCCGATTGGAAACGGGGCGCACCCATCAGATCCGTGTTCATATGGCCTATTTGGGTCATCCGCTGGCGGGGGATCCGCTTTATGGGCGCAGGCACGACGGCTCCGGGCTTCCGGGACAGTGCCTTCATGCCC
>JAFZPW010000035.1 GCA_017552495.1 Clostridia bacterium
GAAAGCACCGCGCCCATGGCGATGTTGACCCGCCCGCCGGTAAGGTCATAGACCGTTTTCCCAAAGGCCAAAAGCTCCAGCACCTCTGGCTCGGCAGAAGCCGCCCGCCCTGCAAGGGCGTTGACGGTGCAAAGGTTGTTCACGCCCTCATACGTGTGATAAATATCAAAAATTCTGTGCAGTCGCCGCATTTCACCCAGCACCGTCTGCCGCAGACTGTCGAATTCCTTCTCGCTGCTGCAATAAGCGATCAGCGTCACGTCGGTGTCAAAGGAATAATCGTAAGCGATAAAGCGCGTCTTCGCTCCGCCGCAGGAGGCGGCGCAAAACGAAAGCATAAGCGCCGCCAAAAGCAGCACGGCCGATTTTCTCATGATTCACCTTCCATACTCAGGTTGGAGCCCGCCGTCGGATTTTCCGGAACAAGATCCACGATCACCAGCTCGGGGCGGTTATAAAACCGTGGAACAAGGGTGGATTCCCGCGCAAGGCCCCGGCTCACCACCATCACGGCACCATTTTGCCGATAACAGCCGCCGGCATATTGGGGAAACAAGCCCTGATTGGGCGCGATCAGTCCGTTGAGCAGGCCGGGTATGCGCCACTGGCCCCCGTGGGCATGGCCGCACAGCGCCAGATCAAATCCCTGCCGGGCATAAAGCGCAAAGCGCTCAGGCCGGTGAGAAAGCAACAGCCGGTACCGCTCGCCGCCGCAGGCATCCCTCGCCCGTTTCACCTGCCCTTCAAAACCGCCGGAATCCATTTCAAATCCCAGCCGCCACGCATCCGGGTCGTCCACACCGCAAAGGACAAGCTCCTGTTCTTTCACGCAAACGGACACGGCCTCGCCCGCCAGCCTCGTGACGCCGCATTCCACAAGGATCGCCATCTTCTCGGCAAAGGCATCGCCACCCGCCCGATATTCGTGGTTGCCCGTTACGTAATAACAGGGATATTCCAGTCCCACAGCCTCCAAAAACTGCCGGGTATTGTCGTCGGGCAATTTGTCGTCAAAAATATCCCCCGCCAAAAGGATCAGATCGGGTTGCTGCCGCCGGATGGCCTCCAGCAGCGCGCCCTGCTTCTCTCCGTAGCGGCAGGAATGCAGATCGGTCACCAGCGCCAGCCGTACCGGCGACGTGATCTTTGGCGACGCCACCGTATACTGACGCAGCGCAAGCCCATTGTAAAGCCCCACAGCGCAAAATGCCGCCAACGCCGCCAACGCAAAGAGCAATCTTCGCCGGCCCGCCGGCTTGCTTCCTGGTTTCATCGGTTACTCCTTTTATCCGCCCTGCTTCCAATCTCCTGTTTGCCCTTTATCATACCACGGAACAAGGGATTTCGCAAGGTTTTCCCTTGCGTCTTGGCCCGGGTTGTGGTATGGTAAAGGCAGAAAAGCCAAAGGAGGGCGTTTTATGAAACAGGAATACCGGGATTATATGCTGGAGCAGCTTCGGGCGCTCATCGCCATCGACAGCCCCAGCGGTTATACCAAAGACGTGCAGGAATACGTCAACGGGCAGCTTCGTGCCATGGGCTATACGCCGGAAAATCCCGTGAAGGGCGGCGTCCGCGCCCATCTGGGCGGCGAAGACGACCCCATTCTGCTGCTGGCCCATGTGGATACGCTGGGCGCCGTGGTTTCTTCTGTCAAGCCCGACGGCCGCCTGATGATGAGCCGCGTGGGCGGGCTTCAGGCCAATAATGTGGAGTCCGAAACCTGCCGCGTTCGCACCCGCTTCAACGGCTGGTACGATGGCACCATCCAGCTTGCCAACGCCTCGGCTCACGTCAACGGCGACTTTTCTTCCGCCAAACGAGACTTTGCCACCACCATGGAAGTGGTGCTGGACGAGGATGTAAAAACCGCCGAGGACGTGGCGAAACTGGGCGTCCGCCCCGGCGACTTTGTCTGCGTCGAACCCCGCTTCACCGTGACGGACAAGGGTTATATCAAGAGCCGCTTTTTAGACGATAAGGCCAGCGCCGCCGTGCTTCTGACGCTGGCAAAGCGCATCCGGGATGAAAATCTTCCCTTAAAGCGCGCCGTCTGGATCAGCTTCACCGTCCATGAGGAGATCGGTCACGGCGGCGCCGCCGGCATCCCCGACGGCATTGTCGAGATGATGAGCGTGGACATGGGCTGCGTGGGCGAGGGCCTCAACTGCACCGAGCGGCAGGTCTCCATCTGCGGCAAGGACGGCGGCGGCCCCTACAACTACGACGTGGTTTCCGCCCTGATTTCCGCTGCCGAGAAGGAAAAGCTGGACTATGCCGTGGACGTTTATCCCTTCTATTCCTCCGACGTTGACGTTTCGCTCCACGCGGGCTACGACGTGCGCCACAGCCTCATCGGCCCGGGCGTCTACGCCTCCCACGGCTATGAGCGCACACACATCGACGGTCTCACCAACACCTTTGATCTTCTTTGCGCGTATTTGCTGTAACGCAAAACAATATGCAAAAAAGCGGGCTTTGCGCCCGCTTTTTTCGCTTCATATCAAGGCTGCGCCGCCGCTTCCTCTAAAAAACCGGGAAGCGCCGCCGGATAATCCCCGGAAAGCACACGTTCCGTCAGCCTGCGCACCGCGTATTCCTCAAAGGCATTGCGCCTGCCCGCCGGGCCTCTGTCTAAATAATAAGACTTGTCAATGCCCGGATAAGCCGTTTGGCTCTCTGTCACTCGTGTTTTCACCACGCTCAGGCAGGGATGAATCAGATGATGCAGATATTCATGAATGACAGAATCGCCCCGCAGCCCACCGGAGCAGAAGAAGAGTTCCTCTCCCAGCCGATAGTGGTCGGAGGCATACACGCATTTGATGGGCTGGATCACCAGCCGCACCCGCTCAATGGGTGAACGGTAGCGTTCTTTACAGATCAGCAGGATTTCCTTCAGCCGGGAAAACTCCTCTTTGCAGCGCAGCGCTTCTTCCCGCACCCATGTCTGCTCCCATTGCAGATAACGGCGAAAGCCCTCGTCTGCAAGGACTTCCTCCAGCGCCCCGGGCAGATCCACGATCCAGCGCCAAAGCGCCGGGCCCCGCTCGACGTCGGAAAGGTTGGAGGCCGACATGACCCGGCGGTAAAAGGCCGAATTTTCCCCAATTTCTTTGCCTGCAAGAAGATGGAGCGCCGCCTCCTCCAAAAGCGCAGCCCGGGGCCAAAAGGGATAGACTTGGCAGGTGGTTTGCCTGACGTCTGCAAAAAAAGGCGGCACAGCCGCTTCCGGCCCGATAAAGCCTTCGATAGCACGGATATGCCCACGCTCCCGCTCCGGTTGATAATAATCATAGCCCTTCTGCAAAAGCGCGTAATAGATCGCCGATATTTCCGAAACGCAGGCAAGGAAAACGGGCTCCGTCATAAGCAATCCTCTCTCTGTTGATTCTATGACTATTATGATACACCATTTTCCGTTTCAAAGCAATCAACTCTTTTTCAATTTCCTCTTGGAAAGGAAAAGGCCCAGATCAGCGCCCGCTTCCCGGCCCGGGCACATCGCCTCACGCCCCGCAGCAGCCGCCGCAGCAGCTTTTGCAGGATGGGCGACAGGGTGTGCCGCCACACCCAGCCGCCCGCAAGCATTCCCATCGGAAGATAAGCCCGCAGACGGCCGTCGGTGTACCGGAGAAAAAACAGCAGGAAACAGGGCAGCGCCGCAAGCCAGAACAGGATATCCAGCACTGCCGTTCCCCGCCGCCGCAACCCGCCTTCCAGGCGGATGGCGGCCAAAAGATCCCAAAAGGCCGCCAAACCCGCCCCCAGCGCCGCACACCGCAGGACGATGAGCCCCTGCTCCGCCGTGCTCGTTGGCAGCACTCAGAACACCTTTGACCAGAAGGAACCGCCCTTGCTCTTGCCGTCATGGGAATAGAGCAGACTTTGAATGTTGCCCTCCAGCGTCAGTTCGCCCACATCAAGGCTGAGTTTTTCCACATGCAGTCCCTCGCCCTCCACGCTCAGCCTTCCCAAGGCGGTTTCCATCACCACCTGATCCTCGTCGAAGCTCAGCACCTCGCTGACCCCCGAAACACTGAGCCGGTGCCGTTCTTCCAGCACCAGACTGTGGGGCGTGTCCCCCCGGTAATCCCCGTTATTGACCATAAAAAAGCGCCTCCTTCACACATCCTTTGTCAGATGTATATGCGGAGGCGTTTTCTTTTATTCCTTTGTTTCGGGCGGAAGCTCCTGATACAAAAGCGCCGCCTGCTCCTTCGTGGCAAACTCCGGCACCGAAAGCACCCTGACCCGCAGACTGCGGTTGCCGAAGGTCACGCCGATCACGTCGCCCACCTTCACCTGATAGGAGGCTTTGGCCTCTTTGCCGTTGACGGTGACCCGGTCGCCGTCGCAGGCCTCGTTGGCCACGGTGCGGCGCTTAATAAGCCGCGCTACCTTGAGATATTTGTCCAAACGCATGGTTTCCCTCCAAAAAGCGGGGCCCTTCCGGGCCCCGCAGCGAAGTTATTTTGCGACCTTGTCCTTCAGAGCCTTGCCGGCCTTGAAGATAGGTGTCTTGCTGGCAGGGATCTTGATCTACTGCTTGGTGCGGGGATTGCGGCCCACGCTGGCTTCGCGCTTCTTCACTTCAAAGGTGCCAAATCCGATGATCTGAACCTTGTCACCCGTGGCCAGCGCCTCGGCAACAGCCTCGGTGGCGGCGGCGAGCGCCTTTTCGGCGTCCTTCTTCGTCAGGGCAGCTTTCTCCGCGATGGCGGCGACCAGTTCCGTCTTGTTCATAATTTGTCCTCCTAAAATATTTTTGATCGTTTGATCTTATTTTCAAAACGGCAACGCCGTTTTTTATCCCATAACTTGTCCCTTCACGCTGTCCCAAAGAACGATCATATCGGGCAGTTCCATGGACGAGAGCTTGTCCCCGGCCGCCTGTTCCAAAGCGGCAAAGCGTTTTTTGAACTTTTCCGAGGCGCGGAACAAGGCATCCTCCGGATCGATCTCCAACTTGCGAGCCGCGTTGACGGCGGCAAACAGCAAATCACCCAATTCGTCCTCCACGCCGCTCCCCGCGCGAATGGCCTGGGAAAGCTCGTCCGTTTCCTCCCGGAGCTTGTCCAGCGCACCGTCCACCGTGGGCCAATCAAAGCCCGAACGCTTGGCGCGGCGCTGGATCTTTTCGGCATAAGTGAGCGCGGGCAACGCCTTGGCCACGCCGTTCATGGCGTCGGTATAGGTCTGCTGACCCTTTTCCTCCCGCTTGACGGCTTCCCACAACTCCAGCGTTTGGCCGGGATCGGTGAGATGACCGGAAGAACCAAACACATGGGGATGGCGGCGGATGAGTTTCCGGCAGATATCGGTACATACGCCGCCGATATCAAAATCTCCCGCCTCTTTGGCCATTTGGGCGTGAAACACCACTTGCAGCAACACATCTCCCAGTTCTTCCCGCAGATCGGGCATATTGTCCCGGTCGATGGCGTCAGCCACCTCGTAAGCTTCCTCGATGAAATTCCGGCGGATGCTCTCATGGGTCTGAGCCACATCCCAGGGGCAGCCTTTCTCCGGATCGCGCAGCAGGGACATAATTTCCAGAAGATCGTCAAACCCATATTCAGCCTTATACAAATCTACCATATTTTTCCCTTCTTGACAACTGTTTCATCCACGAATTTTCAAGATTTTTGCAATTTTTTCACCCTTGGGAAGCATCAAAACGTCTTCTTTCGGTATGGCG
The DNA here is from genome assembly GCA_017552495.1 of Clostridia bacterium. Taxonomy (GTDB): domain Bacteria; phylum Bacillota; class Clostridia; order Oscillospirales; family Butyricicoccaceae; genus UBA4644. The sequence continues at coordinate 5,702 of JAFZPW010000035.1, forward strand.
CGCAGCGCGATGAGCATTCCCGCGTACAACAGTCCCGCCAGCGCCACCGTCAGCAGGACGGCGATCAGCGACCGAAGCCCGCTGCCATGCAGCATCGCCGCCAGCGGCGGATAGATCAGCCAAACAAACGCTCCCATCACGCCGGCCGCCAAAAGCGGCCGCAGAAACACCCGGCGCAAAGAAAAATTCACCTTGAGTCTGCGGATGTTCCAAAGATTGACGCACAGGATGGTGAGATAACACAGCCCCGTCCCGATGGGTGCGCCGCTGATCCCGATCTCGGGGATGCCCACCAGAACATAGTTGGCGGCAACCTTTACCGCCGCGCCCGCCAGCATGGCAAAAACAGGGAGTTCCACCCGCCCCATCGCCTGGAGCACTGGGTTGGACACCGACACCATGGCCGCCAGAAACACCGACGGCGCCAGCAGCGTCAAAAGCGGCGCCGCCACGGCGCAGGCCTCGGGCTGTGCGGCAAACAGCACCTTGAGAATGGGCAGCGGGATGACCGCCAGCCCAACCGCACAGGGAAAGGCCAGGATCCCCGTGAGGCGAAAGGCACTCTCGGTAAGGCGAAGTGTCTTCTCCTTCTCTCGCAGCGCCAGCGCCCCGCTGATGGCGGGGATCAGACTGACGCCGATGGCCACCACCAGCGTCAGCGGCAAATTGAACAGTTTGACGGAAAACCCGTAGGCTCCGTAAAGATAACCCGCCGCCGCGTCGGTCATAAAGCACTTTTCCTGAAGCCGCAGTTTAACCATAAAGGTGTCGATCAGCGAGCTGATCGAAAAGACCGAAGCCCCGATGGTGATGGGGATCGCCAGACGCACCAGCGTGCGAAGCAGCTCGCCGTCGGAGCGGCATTCGCCGCTCTTTTCCGGCGGAGGAAAACGCCGCCTGTCACGCAGACGATAGAGCAGCATATACAGCGCGCTGAACACCGTTCCCAGCGTGACGCCGCCGATGGCGCCCGCCACCACGATCTCCAGCGAATAGCCCGCCCGGGTCAGATACCACGCCAGCCCCAGTCCAAAGATCAGCTTTCCCAGCGCCTCGATGACCTGGGACACCGCCGTGGGCACCATGTTGCTCATGCCCTGATAATATCCCCGCACCGCCGAAACGATGCAGGTGAAAAACACCGTAGGGGCCACCGCCAGCACCGCATAGCGGCAACTGCTGCCGATGAAGCGACAAATGCCGTCTACCGCGAGCATCATCACCGCCGAAAGCGCGGCGCCGATGAGCAAAAAGGTCACAAACGTCAGACGTGCGATGCGCCGCACCTCACTGCTCCGGCCCAAAGCCCGGCTTTCGGCCACCATTTTGGACACCGCCACGGGAAGCCCCGCCGACGAGATCACATACATGGCCGTATATACATAATATGCGCTGATAAAGATATCGTTCCCATCGGCGCCGTAAAGATTCGCCAGCGGGATGGAGAAAAACGCGCCGATGAGCTTGACCAGCACGCCGGCCAGCATCAAAAGCAGCGTTCCGCCAAAAAAGGTTCCCTGTTTCCGTTCGTTCAATCCGGTCTACCGCCTTTCACGGGCACGCCCGCAGATCTGTTCCGCTCGCTCATGTTTATGATCGGAACAGCCGATCCATGACGGCGGGAAGCGCGGCGCGGATGCGCTCCATATCAATGGTGGTAAACACACCGTTTTCATAGAGCACCCGGCCACGCACCATGGTCAGGCAAACGTCGCCGCCCCGGGCGGAATAGGCCAGCGTGGATTCGGGATGATGCACCGGCATCAGGCCCGGGCGGCAGGTATCCACCAGAATCAGGCTGGCGTCATAGCCCGGCTTGAGGCAGCCAAGACTGTCTTCTCTTCCTTGGGCGTAGGCTCCGGCGCGCGTGGCCATATCCAGCGCCCGGTGAGCCGGGATCTGCCGGGGATCCCCGGACAGTCCCTTCTGCAAAAGAGCCGACAGCTTAATCTCTTCAAACAGATCGTGGTTGTTGTTGGAGCAGACACCATCGGTGCCCAGCGACACCCGCACGCCCTTTTCCATCATCTTCCCCACCGGCGCGATTCCCGAGCCCAGTTTGAGATTGCTCACGGGATTGTGCGCCACCGTGACGTTTTTCGCCCGCAGGATGTCCAGGTCGGCATCCGTGACCCAGACGCAGTGGGCAGCGGTGGCGCGCACGTCAAACACGCCGTTTTCCGCCAGCACGGCGGCGGGCGTCTTGCCGTATTTCGCCACGCATTCCTCATGCTCTTTGTGGGTCTCGGAGAGATGGACGTGCATATTCAGGCCGTTTTCAGCGGCAAAGGCGGCAAAGTCCCGCCACACCCGTGGAAAGCTGGTGTATTCCGCATGAATGGCGGCGTCCAGCCGGATGCGGCCGTCGTCAAAGTCGTGATAAGCCCGCAGCACCTCCCGGTTCTGCTGCGTCACCCTGTCGGTGTCGTAGCGATAGGCAGCGGGATCAAAGCAGGTGGCGGCGTTGGAAAGATTGCCGTAAAGCCCCGCGTCGGCCACCGAACGGGCCATAGCAGGCAAATACATATACATATCGGTAACGGATACCGTTCCGGAGGCCAGCATTTCGGCCATGGCGAGCTGCATTCCAAGATAGATGTCCTCCTCGGTCATTCTGGCTTCTACCGGGAAAACATAATCGTAAAGCCAGGTCTGCAGAACATGGTCGTCGGCATAGCCCCGCATCAGGGCCATGGCGGCGTGGGAATGGGTGTTCACCAGGCCGGGCATGGCGATCTTGCCTGCGGCATCAACGACCCTTTGGGCAGGCTCGTCCACCGCCGCCGCGGTGACAAAGGCGATCTTTCCCGCCCGCACGCCGATGCAAGCACCGGAAATTACGGGCTCCTGCTCGTCCATGGTAACGGCAACGCAGTTTTTTATCAAAAGATCCAGCATAGGCTTCTCCTTATTTCATCTCCGCCAGACAGGCCAGCACCAGCGCGGTAAACTGCGCTTGCGCCCGGGCCGCGGCGGCGTTGACTTCTTCGCCAGAAAGACGGTTTTGCGTGACGCCCGCCGCCATGTTGGTCATCAGCGAGATTCCCAACGTGCGAATGCCGCAATGATTGGCCGCGGTGGCCTCATAAACGGTGGACATTCCTGCGGCGTCGCCGCCCATCGTCCGCGCCATGCAAATCTCGGCGGGAGTCTCAAACTGCGGGCCGGGAAAATAGTAATAAACGCCCTGCCGCACGGGACGCCCCAGCGACAGCGCCTTTTCCTTGGCCATGCGCCGCAGATCGGGGTCGTAAGTAGCCGTCATGTCGCAGAATCTGGGCCCGAATTCCGGCAGATTTTCACCCCGCAGCGGGCTTTCGCCCATGATGCGGATGTGATCGGAAATCAGCATCAGATCACCCACGGAAAAGCCCGTGTTGATGGCGCCGGCGGCGTTGGTGACGATCATGAATTCCACGCCCAGCAGTTTGGCCACGCGAACGGGAAAAACGATCTCTTCGGGGGAATAGCCCTCGTAATAGTGCATTCTCCCCTGCATCACCATTACGGGCACGCCGTTGAGATCTCCCACCACCAGCCGGCCCTTGTGATCGGGAGCGGTAGCGGGGCGGAAATGGGGGATCTGATCGTAATCCACACAGACGGCGTTTTCCACCTGATCTCCTAAAAACCCCAGTCCCGAGCCCAAGATCAGCAGCACACGGGGCATACGGGCGCCGATGCGGCTGCGGATCAGTTCGGCACTCTCCTGATAATTCTGATAAGGGAACATACGCTTCTCCTTTTTTGCGGAAAAAGCCCATTGGGGCGCGCCCAATGGGCTCTTTTCCTCTCCGTCGAGTTACTGCAGCTTCTCGCCGCAGACGCGGCAATACAGGTCAGTCTTGTCGCAGGGCTTGCCGCACACGGGGCAGGTCTGCGCCGTGCGCCGCGCCTCCTGCTCGGCCTTGATGGCGGCAATGGCGGCATATTTTTCGTCGATGGCCGCCAATTTGGCCTGGAGTTCTTCCTCGTCGGTTTCGACGCCGGTGTGGGTGAGATAAACAGCGCGACCGATCTCCCGCATGAGGAGTTCGATCTCGTTGTTCAGGTCAAAGACCTTCAGACTTTGACGGGTGCGCCCTACCAGACGGGTGCCGGTCTCGGCGGCCATCTCCGCGGCGGCGGTGGCCGTCAGTTTTGCCTTTTCCAGCAGCTCTTTTACGCGTTCATCCATGGAAAAATGCCTCCTTTTTCATGAAAAACTCTTCTCGTTGCGTCTTGCCTTCTCTTAATTGCCGCCGCCCAGCAAATCACTGGCGTTGACGATGGTGGAACCGCTCTCGCCGGAAACGATCTTGGGCAACTGGCCGTCCCAGTTCTGGGCGTAGTAATAATCAATGAGTTGCTGGGTCAGCGACTCGCCGATCTTGCGGTTTGCCTCGGCTTCGGCCTCGGCTTTGGCCAGCACCTCATAGGCTTCGGCGTCGGCCTCCACCTTGCGGATCTCGGCCTCGGCTCTGGCCTCGATGACCTTACGCTCGGCCTCGGTCTGCGCGCGCAGCTTGTTCTGCTGGGCCACCTGCTTCTCCTCTACCGCATTGGTAAAGGCGTCGGTGAAATCCATGTTCTCGATGGAGGTGCCCACCACCTCGATGCTGTGCTTCAGCAGGCGCTCGGCCAGAATCTCCTCAATATCCTGCGCCAGTTCGTCCCGCATCCCCACCAGATCCTCGGCGGTATAGCGGGCGGTGACCACCTTGACGGCCTCGGCGATGTTGGGTGAGATCACCGTTTCATAATAATCCCGGCCCACCGTGCGGTAAAGGATCATGGCGTCGGATTTGGATATCTGATAGTTGATGGTATAGGAAACGCTGACCTCCTGAATATCGGAGCTGAAGCAGGGCAGCGAAACCGTTTTCTTCTGAATGCGATTGTCCATGGTGACCACCTGCTTCCAGGGCGCCACATAATGGATGCCGGAATCCAGCGTATAGTTCTCCACTCGGCCGAACACAGTGACCAGACCGGTATAGCCCGTGGGCACCGTCCGCACACAGGACATGGCGCCAGCCGCCGCAGCCAAAAGCACGGCCAGCACCATCACCAGCCCTCCGGCGCGCTTGGCGCCGGCTTTTTGTGAGGCGCGGAGCTGCAAACCCATTGTCAGGCCGATGATGAGGATCAAAATCGCAATAACCAGTAAAAACATATGTTTTCTCCTTCTTAATGATGCATTTTACACTTGTCGCTCGTCCGGCAAACGGCGCTTTTCTTCGGCGATCAAATCGATCCGCTCGATATATTCCTTGGGATATTTGGGATTCGCCACCCGATGGATCCGCCGTCCGTTTTCCCAACACAGCTTGCTGACGCCCCCCGAGCCCAGCGCGATCACGTCGGAAAGCTCCTCCATCATGCAGATATTGTAGTGCGAGGCCGTGCCCGGCTTGCAAAAGCCCACATTTTCCAGTCCTCCTGCCATGTATTTCTGCCGGTAAAGGTAATAAGGCTCGTAGCCCAGTTTCTCCAGATGGTCGTAGCAGGCGTTCAGCGTTTCGGCGGAAAGCTGTCCCGTTGGACCGAAATAGAGCCGTGCGCCCCGCTTACGGGCCAGACAATGGATGGTGATGTTGTCCGGCTCCAGCGCCGCCACCCGGCGAACGCTTTCGATCAGTCCCGCATCATCGTCGCCGGGCAATCCGGCGATCAGGTCCATATTGATGAAAAACCGTCCCTTTTCTCTGGCCATGCGATAGCATCTTTCGATATCGGCTGCGGTGTGGTTGCGCCCCACGCCACGCAAAACGGCGTCGTTCATGGTCTGGGGATTGATGCTGATGCGGCTGACGCCGCAGGCCGCCATGATATCCAGTTTTTCCCCGGTGATGGTCTCGGGCCTGCCCGCCTCCACAGTGAACTCCCGGCAGTGCGAAAGATCGAAACCGCGATTCACGGCGGATAGCACGCGCAAAAGCTGATCTTCGTTCAAGGTGGTGGGCGTCCCGCCGCCCATGTAAACGCTGCCCAGCGGGATGTTCTGCGTTCGGGCAAGTTCCCCCGCCGCCTCGACCTCCCGCAAAAGCGCCTGCGTATATGGCTCGATCATGTGGCCCCAGCGGGCCATGTCGTTGCTGACAAAGGAGCAATAACTGCATTTTGCCGGACAAAACGGGATGCCAAGATAAAGCTGTGTTTCCCGGGGAAGCAGGCGATCCTCCGCCTCCATGGCATATTCCGCCGCACGGATGCAAAGTCTGCGGCGGCTTTCGGACACATCGTAATGATCCCGCAGCCACGCGTCCAGCCCTTCCCTGCTCATCCCCTCGCGGATGGCCAGACGGGCAGGCTTTGCAGGCTTGACCCCCGTGAGACTTCCCCACACGGGCTTGTGCTCCAAAAGGGGCAGCAACGCCCGGTAAACGGCGGTCTTGACGGTATAGGTCAGGATCCGCTTGTATTCCTCGCCGTCAGCCGGTGTGGGAACAAGACTTTCCGCCTGTGCCTCAGCGTGCTTTTCCCCCATCCGGATCCAGGCGCGGGAGAGAATCTTTCCCGCTTCTTCCCACGCAATACTGCGGCAGCCTTCCGCTCCCCGCGGCAATTCGGGCACCCGGTCATGGGGCTCGTCGGGCAAAAGAGAAATCAGCATCTCCTGCACGCCGTTGTCCCGGTCATGCCCCTGCAAGCAATAGTTCATCGCCGCAGCGCCTCGCGCATATAAACATTGTACCGCCGCTCATGCTCCAGCGTAGAGAAACTCTCATGTCCCGGAAATACCCGGAAATCGCCCTCCAGTTCATACAGCCGCCTGAGACTGCGGAACATGGCGTCGGTGTCGCCGCTCTCCAGATCGGTGCGGCCACAACTCTCCTGAAACAGCGTGTCGCCGGAAAACATGACGTCGCCGCAGAGCAAGACGCAGCTCCCCGCCGTATGCCCCGGGGTATGCAGCACCCGGAAAACAAGTCCGCCCACAGGCACCTCCATGCCCTCTTTCAGATATAATTCCGGCTTGGGCGGCGTGTAATCCTCCTGTTTTCCGAAAAATTTCACGTCCTCGCAATCCAGCAGCCAATCGTCCTCTCGGTGGATGGCCACGGGAGCGCCGGTGCGCCGGACGATCTGAGAAACAGCCAAAACATGGTCGTAATGGCCGTGTGTCAAGATAATCTGCTTTACAGCGCATCCCATCTCTGCTGCGGCCTCCAGGATCTTATTTGCCTGTGCGCCGGGATCAATCACGGCGCAGACCTTTTTTTCTTCATCGCAAACGATATAGCAATTTGTCCCGAGCATCCCCACGGGAACCGCTTTGATCTGCATGAAA
>JAFZPW010000036.1 GCA_017552495.1 Clostridia bacterium
ATATCCTGCGAAACGGCGTCATGCGTTTCTCCGACGACGGCGAGCCGCAGGGTACGTCGGGTATGCCCACTCTCGAAGTGCTGAAGAAGGAAGACGTTTTTGATGTGCTGTGTGTCACCACACGCTATTTCGGAGGGACGCTTTTGGGCGCGGGGGGGCTGGTGCGGGCTTACAGTCACACCTGCAAACTGGCGCTGGACGCCGCCGGGATTGCCGTGATGCAGCCCTTTGCAAAGATTCGGCTGGATTGCCCCTATCCGCTTTTGGAGCAGATGCGGCGGCAGCTTCCGCTGTTTCAGGCAGAGGAAACGGCGGCGGATTTCGGCGCTTCGGTGATTCTCACGGCATGCTTGCCCAGGGAAAAGCTGGAGTCCTTTACAGCTCATCTGTTGGACGCCACCGGCGGACGCTTGCGGCCCGAACTGCTGGGAGAAGAATTGTTTGCGCGAAAGCCGGATCCCGGTGAAACATGAATTTTTCGCAAATTTCCTGCGAAAAAAGAGGAAAAACGGTTTTTTCTCGTATTAACATAAATGAGGTGATCCGATGACAGTGAGAGAGCGGCTGGAAGCCAACGAGCGGCAGATACTTTCCGGCAAGGCGACCCTTGCCGCCGAAAGCCGGGGTCGCGAGCGGGAGGAGGAGCCCGACGCCATGCGCACCTGCTTTATGCGCGACCGGGATCGCATCATTCACAGCAAGAGTTTCCGTCGCCTCAAGCATAAGACGCAGGTGTTTCTTTCTCCCGAGGGCGATCATTACCGCACCCGCCTGACCCATACGCTGGAGGTCTCTCAAATCTCCCGCACGGTGGCGCGGGGGCTTGGTCTTAACGAGGATCTTACCGAGGCCATTGCTCTGGGGCACGATCTGGGGCACACGCCTTTCGGCCATGCCGGCGAACGGGCGCTTTCCGAAGCGCGGGGCTATCCCTTTCGCCATAACGAGCAGAGCCTGCGGGTGGTGCGTTTGCTGGAAGGAGAGGGCAAGGGCCTGAACCTGACTCGTGAGGTCATGGACGGGATCCTTTGCCATACGGGGTCCAAGCAGGCTGCTACGCCGGAGGGCCGCATCGTACATTTTGCCGACCGCATCGCCTATGTCAATCACGACATCGACGATGCCGTTCGCGCCGGCGTGCTCAGTGAGGACGACATTCCCTTTGACATCAAGCTGGGGCTTGGCGCCAGTCACAGCCGTCGTATCGGCCGGTTGGTGGAGGCGCTTATCTCATATGGGCAGAAGACCGGTGAGATCGGCATGGACGCCGAAACCGCCGCGCTGGCTGAGGCTTTGCGGGATTTTATGTATGAGGCTGTTTATAAAAACCCTGTCGCTAAGGGCGAGGAGGGAAAGTGCGAGGCCATCGTGCGGTATTTGTATCATCATTTTTCTCAGGATCCCGCCCGGCTGCCCGGAGAGTATTGGACGATCGCCGACCGCGACGGCATGGATGCGGCTGTCTGTGATTATATTGCTGGAATGACCGACCGCTATGCCGTCAATGTATTTGAAAGCCTGACGGTGCCAAAGAGCTGGAACAAATATTGACATTTCCCTGCGGCGTTCTTGCGTGGAAAGGAGGGGGTTTCATGCCTTTGCCGCAACGTTTTCTGGACGAGCTCATCGCCCGGACCGACCTTGTGGCGCTGGTGGGGCGATATGTCCCACTGAAAAAGAAGGGAGGCAGTTATTGGGGCTGCTGCCCGTTTCACCATGAAAAGACGCCTTCGTTCCATGTGGAGCAGGATAAGCAATTTTTCAAATGCTTTGGCTGCGGCGAGGGCGGGAACGCGGTTCATTTCATGATGAAGATTGAGAATCTTCCCTATATCGACGCGGTGCACAAGTTGGCTGATATGGCCGGCATGGAAATGCCGGAGGATGAGGGAGACGAGAAAAACCGCGTCCGCCGCCAGCGTCTTTTGGCGCTGAACAAAGACGCCGCCCGTTATTTTTACGAAACGCTATCGGGCCCAGGCGGGGCGGAAGCGCGGGCCTATCTGCAAAAGCGTGGCATGACGACGCAAACGGTCATCCGCTTTGGCCTTGGGTATGCCGACCAGAGCTGGGACGGGCTGATTTTGGCCATGCGGCAGAAGGGCTATACCGATCAGGAACTGGAGGCCGTGCGGCTGGCGGGACGGAGCAGGAGGGGAAGCCTCTATTGCTTTTTCCGCGACAGGATCATGTTTCCCATCATCGACGTGCGGGGCGATGTGGTGGCCTTTGGCGGCCGCATCCTCCACGGCGACGGCGACGGCCGGAAATATGTCAACAGCCCAGACACCCCCGTTTACAGCAAAAGCCGAACGCTTTACGCTCTCAATCTGGCCAAAAAGACCAAGGAACCGAAATTCATCCTCTGCGAGGGCAACGTAGATGTGATCGCTTTGCATCAGGCGGGGTTTGACAGCGCCGTTGCCACCTGTGGAACGGCCCTGACGTCGGAGCAGGCCCGTCTGTTGAGCAAATATACGAATGAAGTGGTCATCTGCTATGATGCCGACGCCGCGGGACAGAAGGCCACGGAAAAGGCCATTGATATTTTGAAAGCCAACGGCCTTGCCGTTCAGGTGCTGCGGCTCCCGCCGCGCCGGGACGAGAAGGGCAAGATCCTTTATAATCCGGACGGGACGCCGGTGAAGGTGGATCCTGACGACTTTATCCGTCTGAGCGGCGCGGAGGCGTTCCGAACGCTGCTGGACAAACCGCCCACCGACGGGCAATACCGCATGAGTGAGATCCGGCGGAAATACGGTGAGCTTGCCGACGACGCCCAGCGCATCAGCTATATCAAGGAAGTCGTACAATATCTTGCGGGCATTTCTTCCACTGTGGAGCGCGAGGTTTATGCCAGAGCCGCCGCGAAAGAGGCAGGCGTTTCGGCGGAAAGCGTGCTCACCGAGGCAAAACGTCTGCGGGAGAGCCGCCGTCGGCGGCAGGAAAAGCAGCTTGCACAGGAGGCGCTGCAGCCTGAACGGCTGCGCCAGCCGCAGGCGTGGGAGCTTCATTACGATGATCCGGCCTCGGCCGTCATTGAAGAACGGGTGGTGTCGGCTGTGCTGGGTGACGGCGCGCTGCTGCGCCGCGCCGCCGAGCGCCTTTTTCCCGAGCAATTCTCTTCGCCGTTTCTGGCAAAGATTTATCGGCTTGCCCTCGAACGGCTTGCGGAGGGTCTGGAGCCCGATCCATCCTTTTGCATGAGCCAGCTTGAATCTGACGAGCTGCGGCAGTTTACCCGGATTCTGTCCTCGCCCGTGCGGGAACGGGTGGACGAAGCATTGCTGGACGAATACATTCAAACCATCATATATCATCATCAAAAGAGAACCGCTCCGCCGGATGACGACGCGCTTTTGCGTGCCGCGGTGCAGCGGAAAAAGGGTTAAGGAGGCACGAACGTGGAAGATCAGGAAAACAGGACGCTCAACAAGCAGCAGGTGTTGCATGAATTGCTGGAGTTCGGCCGCAAGAACGGCAAGATCACCATGAAGGAGATCAACAACGTTATTGATGAACTGGAACTCGACGCCGATCAGCAGGATAAATTTTATGCAGCGTTGGACAAGATGGGCGTGGAGATCGCCATGGATGACGAAGATCTGGACGCCGAAATGGTCGGCCTGGACGATGAAAACTTTGACGACGTGGACGAGGTTACGGAAGATGAAATCAACGAAACCTTTGCCATGGCTGACGGTCTTGCCATCGACGACCCCGTGCGGATGTATCTGAAGGAGATCGGCAAGGTGGATCTTCTTACCCCGGAGGAGGAGATTGAGATCGCAAAGCAGATGCTGGAGGGCAGCGAGGCCGCCAAGCGCCGTCTGGCAGAGGCCAATCTTCGTCTGGTGGTTTCCATCGCCAAACGCTATGTGGGCCGCGGGATGCAGTTTCTCGATCTGATTCAGGAGGGAAATTTGGGCCTTATCAAAGCGGTGGAGAAGTTTGATTATACCAAGGGATACAAGTTCTCTACATATGCAACCTGGTGGATCCGGCAGGCCATCACCCGCGCCATTGCGGATCAGGCCCGTACCATTCGCATCCCTGTTCATATGGTGGAAACCATCAACAAGGTTATCCGCGTGTCCCGCCAGCTTTTGCAGGAGTTGGGACATGATCCCTCGCCGGAAGAGGTGGCTGAAGAGATGCATATGCCCGTGCAAAAGGTGCGGGATATCCTGAAAATCGCGCTGGAGCCCGTTTCGCTGGAGACTCCCATCGGCGAGGAAGAGGATTCGCATTTGGGCGACTTTATTCCCGACGACGATGCGCCCGAGCCCGCGGAGGTGGCGTCCTTCACATTGCTGAAGGAGCAGCTTGTGGAGGTGCTGGGCACGTTGACCCCGCGGGAAGAAAAAGTTTTGCGCCTGCGCTTCGGCATAGAAGACGGTCGCACCCGCACCCTGGAAGAAGTGGGGAAGGAGTTCAACGTTACTCGCGAGCGCATCCGGCAGATCGAGGCCAAGGCGTTGCGTAAACTGCGCCATCCTTCCCGCTCCAAACGATTGAAGGACTTTTTGAACTGAGTTAGAAAAACCGGTATTTTGCACAGGATATTCCTCTAAAAATTATATAAAACAGAAAAAGCTGTCTGCTTGAATCGCGGACAGCTTTTTGCTATAATAAAATAAAATCTGCCCGATCGGGCGAATAAAACCGAAAATCAGCGAAAAGAACAAAAAAACCGATTGTTTTTAGACAAAAACGACAAGGCGGTGTGCCAATGAACAATCTTTATGAAGATTTTACGCGAATGATCGACCGGGCGGCATCCATTCTCAAACTGGATCGTACTCAATACGAATTTGCCAAATATCCCGAGCGAGAGATGATCGTTTCCATCCCTGTGACCATGGACGACGGAACGGTCAACATCTTTCAGGGGTATCGGGTGCAGCATTCCAGTCTGCTGGGGCCTTACAAAGGCGGCGTGCGTTTTGACGCTGCTGTGAATCACGACAGCATGCGTGCGCTTGCCGGTCTGGCCACACTGAAATGCACCCTGGCCGGCCTGCCGTTTGGCGGCGCCAAGGGCGGCGTGACGGTAGAGCCCGAGACCTTGAGTACTGACGAGCTGGTGCGTCTGACTCGCCGATTTACCGCCATGATCCTGCCGGTGATCGGGCCTGATGTGGATATTCCATCGCCGGACACCGGAACCGACGA
>JAFZPW010000037.1 GCA_017552495.1 Clostridia bacterium
GAAGGCGGCGTCTGTGCCCGAATATGCGCGATCTCGCTCAAAGAAAGTTCTCTTGCCAGCACCACGCGGGAAGCCCCCATCGCATGATACGCTTCGGCTGCTGCCGAATTGACAATGCTCGTCTGGGTGGAAATATGAATCTGACAGCGGGGCGCAAATCGCTTTGCCGCCTGTAAAACGCCCAGATCCGCCACAATAAGCGCGTCCGCGCCCAAATCGTTCAAAGCGGAAAGATAGGCCGGGAGGCGCTCCATTTCATCGTCGCGTGGCAGCGTATTCACCGTCACATACACCTTGACGCCCCGCGTGTGGCAATAGGCCACGGCCTCCCCGATTTCGTCCAGCGTGAAATTATCCGAGGCGGTGCGCATCCCATAGGTCTTTCCCGCCAGATACACGGCGTCGGCGCCGTATGCCACGGCAAACCGCAGCTTTTCCATATCCCCCGCAGGGGCAAGCAGTTCAGGAAGCTTCATCAGTCGTATTTTCCCGCCGCCACATCCGCCACGGCGCGATTGTGTTCTTCCAGCGTCCGGCTGAAGATATGGCTGCCATCGGGCTTGGCAACGTAGTAATAATAATTGTGATGCTCCGGTTTGATGGCCGCCATCAGGCAGGATACGCCGGGGTTGCAGATTGCCGTGGGGGGAAGACCCGCGTGGTTATAGGTGTTATAAGGGCTGTCGATCTGCAAATCCTCTGCTGTCAACGCCTCCTTGTGCCCCGTCACATAAAGAATCGTGGGGTCAATCTGCAAATAAGGGAAGCTGCTGCTTTTGAGGCGGTTGTAAATAACGCCGGCGATAATGGTGCGCTCGTCTTCCTTTTTCGCTTCCTTTTCCACCAGCGAGGCCACGTTCACCACCTCGGCAATGGTTTTTCCGTTTGCCTCGGTCAGGTTTCGCATGGCCTGGGTATACTTTTTGACGAAGTTGTTGAGCATCTTATTGATGACGTCAATGGTATGACTGCGATCGTTGATGTTGTCGCTGTTGGTATAAAACTCATAGGTGTCCGGGAACAGATATCCTTCCAGACGGTTTTCCCCCAGTGGAACGTCCTTGAGCATAAAGTGGGCAAAATCATAATTGTTCGCCACATCCCAGAACACAGCTTCCTTCACCACGTCCTTTTCCACCAAAAGAGCGCAGATTTCTTTCAGATTATACCCCTCTGGTATGGTGACTGTGACAACGTAGCGGGTACTTTTCCCGCTGCCCCGCAGCGTGTTCAAAAGCTGGCCGTAATCCATATTGCTGTTGATTTCATAGGTGCCGCTTTGAAAGGTCTCCACCTTTTTCAGTTTGGTAATCAATTGAAATAAAAACGGATATTTGATTACCTTTTCTTCCTTCAGCAGTTTGGACACCGCTTTTGCCGAGGTATCCTCCTGCAATTCCATCGTGACGGGGTGATCTTCCTTCAAAAGCGCCAGAAAATCATTGGCCAAAAGCAGCCCGACGGTCGCCAGCAGCAGTGAAATGCCCAAAACCAGCAAAACATAGCCAACCGTATGAATCACGCCCGCAAAAAAGCCGGCAAAGCGCCCGTTTGCGGCTGCGGTTTTTTCCGTATTATCTCTGGATGCCATATTCAAATCCTCCTACCAATACAAAACACGAACCAGGAACAGGATCAGCAGCAGCCACATTCCGGGCGAAACGAAGATTCCGGTGACGGTGGCGCTGAATCCGCTGTATTGCAGGCGGCGGATCCTTCCCTTTTCGATGAGATTTTCCAGTGAACGCATGGCCATGGCCAAAAACAGGCAAAAACAAAACAGCGCGATGAGCAAGACATACGACCAGATCCCCAAAACGGAATACCGCCGCGCCGCATGTGCCAAAAACAGATGCAGCCCATTGTTCACCAGATGGGCGAACACGGCGGGCCATACAGAGTCCAGAACATAAACCATATATCCATAAATCATCCCTGCGGCAAAGGGGCCTGCCAGATTGCTCAAATTCCCATGGATCATGGCAAAGGCCGCAGAAGTCAAAAGCAGCGCGGGCAGCGTTCCTGCCCGTTCCAAAGCGCTGAACATCACGCCGCGGAAAAACAGTTCTTCCATCACAGCGGGCAGGAACACCACCATAAGTGCTTTCTGCCACCAGGCGGAAACGCCGTATTCCATGATTTGTGAAAGCGTATCGGTATAAACGTTTTCTTTCAAAAGCAGCGACACCGCCCCATTGAGCAGCGCGGCGAAGAGCGCCGCGGCAAACGACATCCACAGCACAAACCAAACGGCGCGATGCTTGAAGGGTTTGCACCGCAATACCGCGGTTTTTCCCTCTTTGTCCTTCAAAAAGCGCAAAAGAAGGATCGGCAGAAGATATACCCCGATCTCCACAGCGGCAAGCGCCCAAAAGCGATCCGGGATCACGCCCTGCCCCAGCAGGTTTTCCGCCAGAAGCAATAGTGCCATCAAGGCTGCCGGCATAAATCCGGTTGTCAAAGTCAAGCGATCCTGTTTCATGCAATCTCCCAGGCGCGGCAAGCCGCGCAGCAGTTAATTAGTTATACATCAGATTCAGGTAGCCTTGGGTGTTAAGAAGAAGCGCTGACGCGCCGGGATCCAGCGGCCGAATGCAGCCCATGGGAATCCCCTCGCCCCGGGGCGGCGACTGGATCGTCCCGCCGGGGCCCATGACACGGCAGACCAGACGCTCCGCGCCCTCTCCTGCCGCCTCAGCACAGCCTCTTTCGTCAAAAAAACCATAGGCGCATACCGAGCCCTTGCGCTCCAACAGCCAAATGCCGCCGGAAAAAAGTTCCATCTGCGTCAGCCAATGGCCGCTCGTCCGCACGCCGTGCAGCAGTTCACCGCAAGACGCCTCGTAAATGCCGTTGAGGGCAGGAATATCCCCTTTTTCCGCTTGCCGCAGCTTCTCATTCGGGAAACCTGGCTCGTCCAAAGCCGATTCGCGCCGACAGAAAAGCCGAGGGAGATAACCAAATTGGGCGTAATAGTCCAAAAGGCTGTCCTCCTGCGTAATCAGAACGCTGAAGCGGTGTCCCTTTGCCCGGCCAAGCGCCGCCGCTTCCGAAAGCAGCTTTGCCATCCGTCCTTGTCCGCGAAAAGCGGGCGCTGTCGCCGCTGCGTAAATATAATGCGCCGCGAATTGTTCCTGTTGCAGACAAAGGCCGCAGGGGATCATTTGAAGCGAGGCGGCAAGAGCGCCTCCTTCCCGGATCACAAGGGTGTTTTCCGGACGGTAAGGATGCTGAAAGATCCAATTCCAAAACGCCGCCTCGTCTTCGGGAAAGCAAGTCTGATAAAGTTTCCGCAAGGCGGGCTCGTCGCCCCTTGCCGCAAACCCGATCGCCGGGATCATCGGCCAAGCTCCCGCAGCAGCGCCGTCATCACGTCGGCATGGATCGCCTCCGCCGGACGGATCGCGCCGTTTTCGGCGCAGGGGATCCGATGCCAGCCGTATGTTTCGCAAAGGGCCGAAGCCCGCTGGTGACAGCGGCGGAGATAATCGTGATCCAGTTCATGAATATCGCCGCTTCCCCCCTGCCGCTTTTGCAGCATTTGAAAGGATATCTCAGGGGGCATATCCAGATAAAGGACACAGGTGGGCGCGGGAAGCCCCAAAAGATCGTATTCGTAATGAAACAGCCATTGAGAAAAGGCGAGAAGCTGGTCTTCCTCCAGTTTGGAAGATTGATGCACGGCGTTCGAAGTGGTGTAACGGTCGCAAAAAATGGTGCGTCCCGCCTCATAATCAGCCTGCCAATCGGTTTTATACGAGGCGTAGCGATCCACGGCAAAGAAGGTGGAAGCAGCATAGGCGTTCACGTCGCCGGGATGCGAACCGAAATCTCCCCGCAGATACATCCGCAGAAGCACGGAACTGTCCTCCTGATAACGGGGAAAGGTCAGCCGTTTATACTCCACCCCCGCCGCCGCAAGGGCGCGGCAGGCCAGCTCCGACTGGGTGGATTTCCCGCTGCCGTCGGTTCCCTCCAAAACGATCAGATGTCGTTCGCTCATAGGCTCTTCCCGCGTTCCCGCACTTCGTCTGCCTTGCCGCAGGTCATTTTCCCTTCGCCGCACGGCCCATTGAGACACGACGGCCCCGCCTTGGCAAACAGCGTAGGCGCCGCCTCGCGGCACAATTTGAGCATCTGCCACGCCAGTTCGCGAATCTCCCATTGTGCCCGGTTGCAGCAGCGCAGGCGGAAGAAATTGTACAAGCTGCGGGCGTTCATCGTCATGATCATTTTGGTTTCGCAGGCGTTGGGCAGCACATAGCGAGCGTCTTCAATGGCCATTTTCTCCGCCTGACGGGCCGCCGCCTTTTCGGGGACGCCCTGCGCCGTCAGCTCCTTCATATGCCGCTCCTGCAGCGAATCGGCAAGGGAAAGATACGTCTGATAACAATCCTGCATGAATTTCTGATATTTGGCCTCGGCTGCAGGATCCTTGGCGATCTCCGGCGGCGTGACGAAGGAAAACGCGCCCGCTTTGATCTTGACATAGCGCTGCGACTGCACGCTGAATGAGGCGATGCGATGCCGGGTAATCTGCGCCAAAAGACTGCGGGACACGCCCTCAATGGCAAAGGTAAACGAAGCGTGTTCGATGGGACTCTCATGGCCCATCTCGGTAAGCATGGTCAAAAAACTCTCGGTCTTTTCCGGAGTCAGGCCCTCCAGAATCGTATCTGCGTCGGCCGCCGAATAGCACATTTTAGCCGAGGCGGCGATCAGCCGCTGGGGATCCGGCGTATGTTCCAGCAAAGTCACATGCAGCATATCAGTTTGCTCCTTTCCCCTTCCACATCAAGGCGTCCCAAAGATAGAGCGGCAGTTTTGCCATGCGCCGCCAGCGCTTTGGCTCTTTGCACAGACGGTACAGCCACTCGATCCCGGCCTTCTGAAAAAAAGCGGGCGCCCGCTTGACGTTGCCGGCCAGCACATCCATGCTGCCGCCCAATCCGGCCATCACGGGAACATTCAATTCGCCGCCGTGCTCCTCCATGAAATATTCCTGCTTGGGTGCGCCCAGACAGACGAACAGCGCGTCGGGATGGGCGGCGTTGATAGCCTCCACCACCGGAGCTTCCTCGCGGAAATAGCCATCGTGCGTCCCGGCGATCACAAGACCGGGATAGCATTCCAGCAGCCGCCGCGCCGCCTGCTCTGCCACGCCGGGCTTGGCGCCCAAAAGATAAAGGCGTTTACCTGCTTTTGCCAGTTCCGCCGTCAGCGCCTGCGCAAAGCCCACTCCAGTCACTCTGCCATGCAGCGGCTTGCCCACGATGCGGGAGGCGTAAATCACGCTGATCCCATCGGCCAGCACCAGTTCCGAATCGTTCAAAATATTCAAAAATCGCGGATTATTCTTGGCTTCCAGCGCAAATTCCGCGTTTGGCGTTACCACGCGGCAGCGTTCGCCTCGACGGATCGAATCCATCGCAAAGGTCACGGCCTCTTCCATAGTCACATCGTCAAACTGGATCGTCATGATTTGCTGTTTCACGGAATCGCTCCCTTCCGTTGTATGAACATTATTAGATTATTTTATCAGATAATCCCGTTTTTCACAAGTAGTTTTCAGCGAAAAAGCCGCTTTTCGCGGCTTATTCTTCCGTTTTGGGCGGCTGCGGCGGTACAGTGCGCCGCCGGATCGCCGAAAGGGCCGCCAGCATCAGGATCGC
>JAFZPW010000038.1 GCA_017552495.1 Clostridia bacterium
CGCCCCTGAGCCTGGGCATCGAGACTCTGGGCGGCGTGTGTACTCGCATCATCGAGCGCAACACCACCATTCCCACCAACAAAAAGCAGATCTTCTCCACCGCCGCCGACGGACAGACCTCGGTAGAGATTCATGTGCTCCAGGGCGAGCGCGATATGGCCGCCGGCAACAAGACGCTGGGCCGCTTCCATCTGGACGGCATCCCCGCCGCACCTCGCGGCGTGCCGCAGATCGAAGTCACCTTTGACATCGACTCCAACGGCATTGTCAACGTGTCCGCCAAAGATCTGGGCACCGGCAAGGAGCAGAAGATCACCATCACCTCCTCCTCCAATCTGAGCAAGGAGGATATCGACAAGGCCGTGAAGGAGGCTGAACAGTTCGCCGCCGAGGACAAGAAGAACCGTGAGGCCGTGGATGCCCGCAACGAAGCCGAGAGCCTGGTCTATCAGACCGAAAAGTCTCTGGGTGAGCTGGGCGACAAGATCACCGCTGACGAAAAGGCCAACATCGAGTCTGCCGTCAACAAACTGAAGGAGACCCTGAAGGGCACCGACACCGAGGCCATCAAGGCCGATACCGAGGCGGTTCAGAAGGCCTTCTATGCCGTGGCCGAGAAGCTTTATGCCCAGGCTGCGCCTCAGGGCGCGCCCGGCGCGGATATGGGTGGTCAGACCGGAGCCCAGCAGGGCCCGGCCGGCGAAACCGTTTACGACGCCGACTACAAGGTCGTGGACGACGACGAAAAGAAATAAGCTCCCTGCGGGGATTTTGGCGGCTGCTCTCTCCCAACGGGGGAGAGCAGCGTCATGCGAATGATTAGGAGAGAATGCCTATGGCGGAACAACGTGATTTATACGAAATTCTGGAGCTGCAAAAAGGCGCGAACGAGGACGAAATCAAAAAAGCCTACCGCCGCCTTGCCAAAAAATATCACCCCGACCTGAATCCCGGCGACAAAACGGCCGAGCAGCGCATGAAAGAGGTCAACGGCGCCTACGAGATCCTCTCCGACCCTGAAAAAAAGGCACGGTACGATCAGTTTGGCTATGCGGGCATTGATCCCAATTATGCCGGCGGCGCAGGTTCGGGCGGGGGATTCAGCGGATTTGGTGATTTTGATCTGGGTGATCTGTTCGGATCAATGTTCGGCGGCTTCGGCGGGAGCGCGCAGCGCACCCGCACCGGCCCGCAGCGGGGTGAAAATCTTCGCGTGGGGGTGACGCTCACCTTTGAAGAGGCCGTTTTCGGCTGCGAGAAGAGCGTCAGTCTCACAAGAGAAGAAAACTGCAAGGATTGCGGCGGCACGGGAGCCAAAAAGGGCACATCTCCTGAGACCTGCCCCGTCTGCCGGGGCACCGGCCAGGTGCGCTCCACCCAGCGGACGCCCTTCGGCGTGTTTCAAAGCAGCAGCCCATGTCAGAATTGCCGGGGCACCGGCCGCATCATCAAGGAGCCCTGCCAGACTTGCCACGGCACCGGCAAGCGGCGCAAGAGCCGCACCATCAAGGTGAATATTCCCGCCGGCATCGACGACGGACAGACCATCTCCCTGCGGGGCGAAGGCAACGGCGGCGTACAGGGCGGGCCTGCCGGTGATTTGTACGTCACCGTTCGCGTCAAGGAGCATAAGATGTTCAAGCGCGATGGGCAGGACATCTGGCTGGAAATGCCCATCTCCTTTGCACAGGCCGCACTGGGCGCCACGCTCACCGTCCCCACGGTGGACGGCAAGGTTCAATACGATCTGCCCGAGGGTACGCAGACCGGGACGGTCTTTCGTCTGCGGGGTAGCGGCGTGCCAAATATCAGCGGACGGGGCCGGGGCGATCAATATGTAAAGGTCAACGTGGAGATCCCGAAAAACCTTAATGCCGAGCAGAAGGATCTGTTGCGCAAATTTGAAGAATGCACCGGCGACGGCTGCTATGCCGAGCGGGGCGGCTTTTTTAAAAAGATGAAAGATCTGTTCAAATAAGCGGATCTAAGAGCCGGGAGTAAATCACTCCCGGCTCTTATTTTTGAAAAAGAAAAGGACAAAGGGCGGATTTCCGCCGCATTTTGTGCAAAATCCCTTGTAACTCCAGCGGGAATTTGCTATAATGTTCCCAATAAAAATATTATGGAGTGCATCATGAAAAGAAAAAAATGGTTGCTTGCGGCAGAGCACAGCGCCAGCATGCCTGTTCTTACCGGACGCCTCGGTCTGGACGGGCTGGCGGCGCGCGTCCTTGCGGCGCGCGGCTTTGATACCGAGGAAAAGGCAGAGCGCTTTTTGCATCAAACGCTGGAGGAAATCCACGATCCTTTTTTGCTGAAGGATATGGACAAGGCGGTGGCGGAGATCCGCCGGGCCATCGAGAACGGTGTGAAGATTGCCGTTTACGGCGATTATGACGTGGATGGCGTCACCTCCACCTGCATTTTGATCCAGCAGCTTCGGAAAATGGGGGCTGACTGCACCTATTACATCCCCGACCGCCTGGGCGAGGGCTACGGACTCAATGTGGCGGCAATCCAGTCGCTTTACGACGACGGTTGCCGCCTGCTTATCACGGTGGACAGCGGCATCACCGCTGAAGAAGAGGCGCAGTTTGCCAGGAAGATCGGTCTGCGGCTCATTATCACCGATCATCACGAGTGCAAGGAGACCGTCCCCGAGGCGGCCGCCGTGGTCAATCCCCGTCGCCCCGACAGCGCGTATCCCTTCCGGGAGCTGGCGGGCGTGGGCGTGGCGTTTAAACTGATTTGCGCGCTGGAGCGGGAGCGCCCGGTACAGGAATTGATGCGGGAATATGCAGACGTGGTGGCCGTGGGCACCATTGCCGACGTGATGCCGCTGACGGGAGAAAACCGCGTGATCGTTTCCTATGGGCTGGGCTGTCTGCGGCAGACCAAAAACCACGGTTTGCGGGCGCTGATGCAAAAACTCGGACTGGACAGCAAGCCCGTCACCTCCAATTCCGTCAGTTTTGTGATGGCGCCTCGGATCAACGCTGCGGGGCGGCTGGGCGGCGCCAGCATCGCGGCGCGAATGTTTTTGACCGACGATCCTGTTGAGGCGACGGCGCTGGCCGAGCGGCTGTGTGAACTCAATCACCAGCGCCAGGAGGCGGAAAACGGGATTTACGAACAGATCATGCACCGCATCCGGGAAAAGCCCGAACTCACCAGGGGGCGCACCATGACGCTTTGGGGCGACGACTGGCACAACGGCGTCATCGGTATCGTATCCTCCCGCCTGTCCGACCGCTACGGCATTCCCTGCGTGCTCATTTCCATGAGCGGGGATGACGGCAAGGGCTCGGGCCGGAGTATCAAAGGGTTCAATCTTTACGCTGCGCTGGAGAAAAACGCCGCGTTGCTGGAGAAATACGGCGGCCACGAGCTGGCCGTGGGGCTGACTGTCCGGCGGGAAAATCTTGAGGCGCTGCGCGACGCGCTGGAGGAGTGTGCCGCTTGCGGAGGCGAGGAGGAGATCGTACCCTGCATCAACGTGGATTGCCGCGTCGAGCCGGAGGAACTGACCATCGCTTCGGTCAGGAGCCTTTCCGTGATGGAGCCGTTTGGTATGGGAAATCCCCAGCCGGTGTTTTTGATGAACGAGGTACGCATTGAGGAGATCACTCCCATCAGCCATGATCGGCATATCAAGCTTCATCTTTCCAAAAACGGCCGGTATTTCAATGCCTTTGTCTTTGGCATGGGAGCCAGAAGCTGCCGGTTTGTCAAGGGCGATCTTCTGGATATCGTATTTTCCGCCGAGATCAATACCTATCGGGATAATCAGACGGTTCAGCTTGTGGTAAAGGACGTGCGCTGGGCCGAAAAGGAAGAAGCGGCCGACGGCCAGGCGCTGTCGGTCTATCGGGCGTTTTCCGAGAACGGAGAAGGCGGCTTGGATCAGGCGGGGGCGCAGATGCTTTGTCCTACTCGGGACGAGTTGGTGGCGGTGTTCCGCCATATCAAAGCCAACGGCGAAAACGGCGTGCTCTGCGAACCGGCGGCCACGCTGTACCGCAAGCTGCGGTACGAATCCCGCGCCTGCTTCCACATGAATGAGGGCAAACTGCTGGTGTGTCTTGACGTATTCCGGGAATGCGGGATCTTTTCGTATGAACAGACGGGCGACGATCTGGTGATCCGCCTGCTGAACTATCAGGGGAAAGCGGACGTCAACGGCTCTTCCGTACTCAAGCGGCTGATGTCTGTATTGAGAGGCTAACCTATGGACGAACAGCAAGAACAGGATTATTTGAATCATCTCAGAGCGCAGATTGCGCAGATCGCGGCGGGCTTCTCCGGAGAAGAGGAGAAGAATATTCTCCGCGCTTATGATTTTGCCACGGAAGCGCACAAGGATCAGCGCCGCAAGAGCGGCGAGCCCTATATCATGCATCCCGTGGCGGTGGCCTGCAACATCGACCGGATGGGATTGGACGCCGAGAGCGTGATGGCCGGTCTGCTGCACGATACGGTGGAGGATACCAACGTTACCTGTGCCGATATTGCCAGAGAATTCAGCCCCGCCGTGGCCATGCTGGTAGACGGCGTCACCAAACTGACGCAGATGGAGCACACCGCTTACAGCACCAAGGAAGAGCAGCAGATGGAGGATCTGCGGAAAATGTTCATCGCCATGGCGAAGGACATCCGCGTCATCATGATTAAGCTGGCCGACCGTCTGCATAATATGCGAACCATCGAGTTCCAGAAACCCCAAAAACAGCGGGACATCTCGGTGGAAACCATGGAGATTTACGCCCCGCTGGCCCACCGTTTGGGGATGCAGGGGGTCAAATGGGAACTGGAGGATCGCTCGCTCAAGATCCTTGACCCCGTGGGGTATCAGGAAATTTCCGATTATCTGGAGGACAAGAGTCACGGCTTCAGCGACTTTCTGGACAAGACCAAGGCTCGCATCGAGGAAAAACTGTCGCAGGTTGGCATCTCCTGTCAGGTGAAGGCTCGGCTTAAGAGCGTTTACAGCATTTACCGCAAGCTCTATGGTCAGAATCTCAGTTTTGCCGAGCTTTATGATATCTGCGCCACCCGGATCATTGTCAAGGAGCTCACCGACTGCTATAATGTGCTGGGCTTGATTCACGATCTGTATAAGCCGGTGCCCGGCCGCTTCAAGGATTATATCAGCACCCCCAAGCCAAACGGCTATCAGAGTCTGCATACTGTGGTCATCGGCACCGAAGGCATTCCCTTCGAGGTGCAGATCCGCACGGAGGAGATGGATCACCGGGCGGAATACGGCATCGCGGCTCACTGGAAATACAAGGACGGGCTCAAGGGCTCGCAGAAGGAAGAGGCGTTTGCCTGGGTGCGCCAACTGATCGAGAACCAGCAGGACACCGACGCCGCCGATTTCATCAAGAATATCAAGACAGATCTGTTTGCAGACGAGGTTTATGTTTTTACGCCCCGGGGCGACATCATCAATCTGCCCCTGGGCGCCACGCCCATTGATTTTGCTTACGCCATCCACTCGGCCGTGGGCAACCGGATGACGGGAGCCAAGGTCAACGGACGTATCGTCCCCATTGATTATCAACTGAAAAGCGGTGAGATCGTAGACGTAATCACCGCGAAAAACGCCACCGGCCCCAAGCGGGACTGGATGCAGATCGTCAAGACCAACGCCGCCCGCAGCAAGATCAAGCAATGGTTTAAAAAAGAGCGACGGGAAGAGAATATCGTCGAGGGCCGTGAGGTCTTTGAACGGGAACTGCGGGCCAATCTGCTGTACGATCCCTTCCAGCAGCCTGAACTGCAGAGTGCGATTTTAAAGCGATTTGATTTCCCCAATTTGGAGGAGCTGTACGCCGCTTTGGGATACGGCGGTGTGGCGCTCAATCGCGTGATCGGCAAGATCAAGGACGAGGTGATGCGTCAGCGGGCCGCCGAAGCCAAGGAAGCCAAACTGGAGGCTAAACTGGCCGCACAGTCGGCCAGACAGGAAAAATCCACCGCCGATTCCGGCGTAGTGGTGGAGGGAATCGGCAACTGCATGGTCAAGTTTGCCAAGTGCTGCAGCCCCGTGCCCGGCGACCCCATCGTCGGCTTTATCACCCGGGGTTACGGCGTTTCGGTTCACCGGCAGGATTGCGCCAACGTGCGCGCCGCCCGCAAGGGTGGGGAAGACGGACGCTGGATCCGAACCGAATGGGCCACCGCGGAAAAGCATTCTTATCACGCCGCCATCAAGGTGACGGCAAAATCCAGCGTGGGTCTGGGAGGCGAGGTGCTGATGCAGCTTGCCAATATGAAAATCAACATCAGCGAAATGACCGCACGGGACACCACTGACGGCTATTGCGACCTGTATCTCACGATCAACGTCACCGGAAAAGAGCAGCTTGAACTGGTCATCGCCCGCCTCAAGCGCACCTCCGGCGTGGTGGAGGTCAGACGCATGAGCGCGGGAAGCTGAGAAAGGAGCAACAATGCGAGCAGTATTGATCCGCGTTTCCCGCGCTTCCATCACCATCGACGGGAAAGACGGCGGCAGCATGGGCAAGGGCTTTGTGGTGCTGGTGGGCGTCAAGCCCGGAGACACCGAGAAGGAAGCCGTGTATCTGGCGAAGAAATGCGCCGAAATGCGTATTTTTGAAGATGAAAACCTCAAAATGAATCTTGGCCTTGCAGACGTGGGCGGCAGCATGATGGTGGTGAGCAATTTCACCCTTTATGCCGATTGTTCCCATGGGCGGCGGCCCGACTTTTTCCACGCGGCACGTCCTGAGATTGCCATCCCGGTCTATGAGGCTTTTTTGCAGGAAATTCGCGCAAGAGAAATCCCGCTGATTACCGGCGAGTTTGGCGCCGATATGTATATCGACCATGTCAACGACGGCCCA
>JAFZPW010000039.1 GCA_017552495.1 Clostridia bacterium
GATGATCATCGGCCTGCAGACGAACTACTGCATTGACGCAACCGTGAAATCCGCATTTGAAAGAGGCTTCGATGTGATCATTCCCGCGGGCACCAACTCCACTTTTGATAATGATTACATGACAGGTGAAACCACCGTCCGTTATTATAATGAAGACGTCTGGGAAGAGCTTGTCGACGCCGTTACCCTTGATGAAGCCATAGAGATGATGGGGCAATGACGCGCCCTCGTCTGCAGCGCTGCACACCATGTACCTTTTAGGCGTTCTTTCTATGCTTTGGTGTACTTTTACGCGCTCTTGCACATAAAAGAAACCTCTTTTGTCTGCCAGTACAAAAGAGGTTTTTTTGTTGTAAGGCGGGAGTAAATAGAGTATAATCATCTCAATAACTCGGAATTTGTATGGGAGAAGTTTATGTGCGATAACCAAAAATACTATGCAGCCTACGAAGAAAGATATAAAACAATTCATCAAAGAGGTCACAGTTGGGCGAGTAATAGGAGCACTCCGATCGTCATGGACGTCATCCGTCGATACCATATACTGCCTGAACAGGAATTGCTTGAAATAGGTTGCGGAGAGGGACGGGATTCCAAAGTTGTTTTGGATAACGGATATCGTCTTACAGCTACTGACATTTCTGGAGAAGCCATTTCATTTTGTAAAAAACATATGCCGAGATATGTTCAGAATTTCAAGGTGCTTGACTGCCTTTCGTCTTGTATGGACAGTTCGTTTGATTTTATCTATGCCGTAGCAGTCATCCATATGCTGGTACATGATGAGGATAGAAAAGGCTTTTATCGGTTCGTCTATAATCATCTTCATTCAGAGGGAATTGCGCTGATATGCACAATGGGTGACGGAAAAGCCGAAATGCGAAGCGACACCAGCAAGGCTTTCGAATTACAGGAAAGAGATCATCCGGCAGGAAAGATTTTGGTGGCAGCGACATCATGCAGAATGGTATCGTTCACAACTTTTGAGAAAGAACTGACGGAAAACGATTTGTCAATTATAGAAAACGGAATAACGAGTGCGTATCCGGATTTTGACAATCTGATGTATGCAGTAGTGAAAAAGAGATAGTCAGATTCCGGTTTGCCGCGCTATCCTGCGATGTCTTTTCCGCGCTCTTTCTATGGTTGGGTGTCCTTTTCCGCGGACTTTCACATCAAAGAAACTTTTTTGTCTGCCATGGCGAGAGAGGTTTCTTCCTGCCTTTTGGGCAAAAACGGGCAAAATACAGCGAAATCGGGCTTCGGAGCCCGATTTTTTGCTTTCAGCGGCGAAAACAGTCCGAAAACGCTGGTGCATTTTTGCATTTCTTTGCTCTGTAAAGTAAGAACAAAAGCGTTTAGAAAGAGAGACTTCAACCTGAAAAACCGTGAATATAGGCGCTTTATATTACGGTCTCCATCCTGGCGGAAAGCGCGGCGCTTGTCCAAGCGCAGCGGAGAAGCCGCGCTTTTTTGATCATCTGCCATATATCCCGCAAAATCAACCACTTATCAAAAATCACTTGCAACGCGGGCGAAAAAGGCTTATTCTGCAATCGTACCAAGGAGGTGGCGCTTATGCAGGTGGAAATCAAAATGGATCCCGCCGTAAAAGAACCGAAAATCATCGTGCTCACCGATCGGATGACGGAAGAGGTCAACGAGATCGTCCGGAAGATCTCGGAGGCAGAGCCGCAGATGATCGCCGGATTTTCCGACGACATGGTGAAGATCCTGGATCAGGAACGGATCCTGCGTCTTTACGCGCAGGACGGAAAGGTGCTCGCGGTAACGGAGGACGGCGAATACCAGCTCCGGCTGCGTCTGTATGAGCTGGAAGAACGGCTTCGGCGCGGCAGTTTTGTCCGTATTTCCAATTCCGAGATCATCAATCTGAAAAAGGTTCGGTATTTTGATCTCAGTCTTGCGGGGACGATCTGCGTGACCCTGTCGGACGGCGCCACGACCTATGTTTCCCGCCGGTATGTTTCCAAAATCAAAGAAGTCTTGGGACTGTGAGGTGTTTTTATGAAGAAAAAGATTTTTTATCGCTGTCTGCTGGGCGCGCCCCTCGGTCTGGCGATCAGCACGCTGATGACCATCGTTATTTCCGCCATCCTCGGCGACGGCGGCTATCACGCCGTGGTGCCTGAACTGGTGCGTGACTGCGGCGGCGAACTCCATGCGGTAACCCTGCAGGCGGCCTGCTCGCTGCTGTACGGCGCCGCGTGGGCGGGCGCCTCCGCGGTTTGGGACGCGGAAAAATGGAGCCTTTTGAGAATGACGGTCGTCCATCTGATCGTCTGTTCCGCCGCCACTTTCCCCGTGGCCTATTTCATGTACTGGATGGAGCACAGCGCGAGCGGCGTTTTGCTGTATTTCGGGATCTTTCTGGCGATTTATGCGGTGGTCTGGCTGAGCCAGTATGCCTTGATGAAAAAAAAGATCGCGGCGATCAACCGGAAAATGGGGAACAGCGCCGCGAGATAAGATTTGCAGACTTTCCGTCTCCCGCTTGACTTTCCGCCTGATTCACGCTATAATGCGGATCATGGAATGAAACGCAGCGATTGATTAGACAGAGAGAGTCGGTTATGACCGTGCGGGTGAAAAATGAACGATCAAAAGAATAAAACGCGATTCCAAGAGCCTTCCAACAGGGGGGGAGCGGACACAAAAGCCTTCCGCTCCCCTGTTTTTCAGGGTTTTTCCGTTTATGTATGGGCCTGTCTGGCGGGTATGTTTGCCGTGCAGATGCTGGCGTTTTATGCCACGCGGCTGTTCTTGCCGTATTTGACCCTGCACGATATGTCCATCCCGCTGGATGGCAGGATCCCTTTTGTTCCCCAGTGGGTCGTCGTATATTTTCTGGCCTTTGCTTTGTGGCTGGCAAGTACGCTGTGGATCCTTTCGGAAAGCAAGGAGCGCGGATATCGCTTTGCCTGCGGCTATATTCTGGCGCTGCTGATGTCC
>JAFZPW010000040.1 GCA_017552495.1 Clostridia bacterium
CCTCCAGTTTTTCCTTTCCCGCGTCCCGGGGCTCCAAATCGAGCACCACGCCGCCGCACCCCCGGCGGGAGCACTCGGCCTGCAGATCCCGCGCCAGCTTTTCCGGGCGCACATCGGCAAGCCCCGGCGCCTCGTAAACGCCCAGCAGCCCGCCCCGTCCCGAAAAGGGCGCCTGCGCCCGCTGCAGCGTCCCGCCCTCGGCGATCCGATAACAAAGCCTGACGCAGGGCACGCCGGTTCGCGCCGCCGCAGCGGCGTCCCGGGCCGCCGCCACCAAAAATCCTCCGGTTTTTTCTCCCATGGCTCTCTCCCCTCTTGTTATTTGCCGCTAAGTTATGCTATACTGGTCATAGATTTCCGTTGCTCGTTCCATTTTTATGCGGCAGCGCCGCAGTTATCCGTGTTTTTACAGGAGGCCCGCCTATGCCGCTGCCCTTTCCCCAGGTGATGTTTCCCGATGTGACCGCGATCACTCCCGCCTTTTTGCGGGAGCGAGGCGTGCGCGGCCTGCTTCTGGATATCGACGGCACTTTGATGCAGACCCGGGACGCCATGCCCCGGCCTCAAGTGCTGGCGTGGATGGAGCGGCTGCGGCGCGAGGGATTTTTTCTCTATATCCTCTCCAACAACAAGCATCAGGCGCGGGTGCGGGCCTTTGCCGAGGCGGTGACGCTGCCCTGGCAGCATTTGGCCCGCAAGCCGCTGAAACAGGGTTTTTCCCGCGCCTTTGCCCAGATGGGGCTTTCGCCCGCGGAGCTGGCCGTGGTGGGGGATCAGATCTTCACCGATATGTGGGGCGCCCGCCGATGCGGCTGCCACGCTTTTTTGGTGGAATCCACCGACACAGATCTCTGGTACTTCCCTCTGCGGCGGCTGTTTGAGCTGCCCTTCCGGCGGGAAAAGCCGTAAATCACACAAAAAGGAGCCGTTATGACACCGCTTTTCGGACCCGCAGGCAACTGCGACAGCTTTACCAAGCAATACAAAAGCAGCGTCCACGCCCCCGCCTGGCTGCGGGACATGGGGCTGGACTGCTATGAATACCAGTGCGGCCGGGGCGTCAACGTGGGAGAGGACACCGCCCGAGCCATCGGCCTTGCGGCAAAAGAGGCCGGGATCGTCCTGTCGCTCCATGCGCCCTATTTCATCAATCTTTCCGGCGACGACCCCCAGCGGGTGGAGAAAAACGTGGGCTATATCCTGCAATCCGCCCGGGCCTGCCACTGGCTGGGCGGCGACCGGATCGTGGTGCACTGCGGCGGACTTTCGGGCATGGAGCGGGAGACCGCCATGGCGCACACGCTGTATAACCTGCGGGAGGCTTTGCGCGCCCTGGAGCAGGAAAAGCTGGATCACATCCGCCTGTGTGTGGAGACCATGGGCAAGATCAACGTCCTGGGCGACGGCGACGAGGTCTGCCGCATCTGCCAAAGCGATGAGCGGCTTTTGCCCTGCATTGACTTCGGGCATCTCAACGCCCGCTCTGGCGGGCATATGGCCATCGAAGCGGAGATGGCGGCCCTTCTGGATCTGCTCTGGAACACGCTGGGCGAAGAGCGCGGCCGGCGGTTTCACGCCCACTTCAGCAAAATCGAATACGGCAAGGGCGGCGAGGTGCGTCATTTGACCTTTGCCGACACGGTTTACGGCCCGGAGTTTGCGCCTCTGGCGCGGCTTTTGGCGCGGCGGGGCCTGGCGCCCCGAATCATCTGCGAATCGGCGGGCACGCAGGCCGAGGACGCGCTGATTATGAAACAACAATTTGAGAAAGCGATACAGGAGGTACTCTTATGAACAGACTGCAAAAGCTGGCCGCCATGGCCAAAGCGCGCAAGGCCGACGGCCTTTTGATCCTTAATGCGGAAAACCTCTGCTATGCCACCGGCTTTGTGGGACTGGAGGGCATGGTGCTGGTGACCGCCGACGGCAAGGGCCTGTGCTTTACCGATTCCCGCTATATCGAGGCCGCCGAAAAGGCCGTCGCCCCCATGGGCTATCAGGTGATCGACCCCAAGGAGAGCTATCCCGCCGTGGCGGCCCAGATCTGCCGGGACGAGAAACTGGAAACCTTGCTTTTTGAGGACCGGAGCCTTTCGGTGGCGGAGTTCCACCGGTATGAATCCGCCGTCCCCGCCCGACTGATCCCGGTGGAAGACGGCATTTCCCGCCTCCGCCAGGTGAAGGAAGAGGTCGAGGTGGAGCATATTGTGGCCGCTCAACGCATCGCGGAGCAGGCGCTGGATGCGCTTCTGCCGCTGATCAAGCCCGGCGCCGTGGAAAAAGAACTGGCCGCCGAGTTGGACTACCGCATGGCCCGCTTCGGCTCCACCGGCGTATCCTTCCAGACCATCCTTGTTTCGGGCGCCAAGAGCAGTATGCCCCACGGCGTCCCCGGCGACAAAAAGATCGAGGCCGGCGATTTTGTCACCATCGACTTCGGCGCCATGGCGGGCGGCTATCGCAGCGATATGACCCGCACCTTTGCCGTGGGCTACGCCACCGACGAGATGAAAACCGTCTACAACACCGTGCTGCAGGCGCAGCTTGCCGGCATCGAAGCCTTCGCTCCCGGCAAGATCGGCCGCGACGTGGACGAGGCTGCCCGCAAGGTCATCCGCGACGCGGGCTACGGCGAGTATTTCGGCCACAGTCTGGGTCACAGCGTGGGCCTCAACATCCACGAGGCCCCCAACGCCGCGCCCAAAAGCGAAGCCGCCTTTGAAATCGGCAACGTGGTCACCATGGAGCCCGGCATTTACATTCCCGGCAAATTCGGCGTCCGCATCGAGGATATGGTCTATCTGAGCGCAGAGGGCAAGCGCAACCTGACCCGTTATCCCAAAGAACTGACCATTCTGTAAAAAATCCTGGTTTCCCCGGTGATTTTTCGCAAAAACACGCAGATTTGCTTGCATTTTCCCAAAACATCATGTAAACTATTTCTGTTAATCAACATATCAGGAGACAACAAGGAGGCCGATAATATGTTAACTGCTGGCGATTTCAGAAACGGAAAAACCTTTGAAATGGACGGACAGGTGTTCCAGGTGGTGGAATTCCAACACGTCAAGCCCGGCAAGGGCGCGGCTTTTGTCCGCACCAAGTATAAAAACGTCATCACCGGCGCCGTGGTCGAGCGCAGCTTCAACCCCACCGATAAGTTTGAGGAAGCCGTCATCGAGCGCCGCGATATGCAGTATTCTTATGACGACGGGGATCTGTATCACTTCCTGGACACCGAGACCTGGGAAGAAACGCTCATCAACCACAACACCGTGGGCGACAACTTCAAGTTCGTTAAGGAAGAGATGATCTGCAAGATCCTCTCGTTCAAGGGCAACGTCTTCGGCGTCGAGCCCCCCATGTTTGTGGATCTGGAGGTCACCGCCACCGAGCCCGGCGTCCGGGGCGACACCGCCACCAACGTCACCAAGCCCGCCACGCTGGAGACCGGCGCCATCGTGCGCGTCCCCCTGTTCATCAACGAGGGCGAAAAGATCCAGATCGACACCCGCACCGGCGAATATCTGGGCCGCTCCAAGTAACAGCTCGTGATCCGCGGGAGTTTCCCGCGCCATCCCTGAACCGAACCTGTGTACAGGAAAGGAGAACGACTATGACCATTACCGAAAAAACCGCTTATCTCAAGGGCCTGCTGGAAGGCATGAACATCGACCAGACCACCAACGAAGGCAAGCTGCTGGCCGCCATCATCGACACGCTGGACGAGATCGCCCTGAGCGTTGCCGATCTGGAGGGCGAAGTGGGCGCCGTCAACGACGAGCTGGATTCCGTGGAGGAATCTCTCGACGCGTTTGACGAGGAGCTTTCCGATATCGAAGAGGCGCTGGACGCCATCGACGAGGATCTGGACGCCGTGGACGAAGATCTGGACGAGATCCGCGACGAGCTGGGCATGGAAGAAGACTGGGACGAATGGGATGACGAGGACGAGGATGAGGACGACGACGAAGACCTCTATCAGCTCACCTGCCCCACCTGCAAGGAAGAGATCGTCGTGGACGAGGACGTTCTGGCCAAAGGCGGCATGAAATGCCCCGCCTGCGGCGAAGAGCTGGACTTTGACCTGTCTCAGGTGATCGACGACCTGTCTGAGCCCGAGGAAGACGACGACTGATCGCGTTCCCCGGACAAAAAGCAACCCGACGATCGGGGCGGACGGTGTCCGCCCCGATTTTTCACAGGAAAGGAAGCGTCTTATTATGGCAATCGCGTATATCGCCATGAGCGGCGGCGTAGACAGCTCGGTGGCCGCCCTGCTGACGAAGCAGGCGGGCTATGAGATCCGGGGCGTCACGCTGCGGCTCCATCAATATCAAAAGGACGTCTGCGGCAGCGCTGACGACGCCCGGGACGCCGCGGAAATCTGCCGGCTGCTGGGCGCTCCCCACGAGATCTGGGATGGGCAGGAGGCCTTCCGCGCCTGCGTCACCGATCCGTTTGCCCAGAGCTATCTGCTGGGCAAAACTCCAAACCCCTGCATCCGCTGCAACCGGTTCCTCAAGTTCGGCCTGCTGCTGGATCAGGCGCTGGAAGAGGGCGCGGAAAAGGTGGTCACCGGCCACTATGCCCGGGTGGAATGGGACGAGACCCGAAACCGCTGGCTGCTGAAAAAGGCGCTGCACCCCCAAAAAGACCAGAGTTATGTTTTGTATTCCCTTACCCAGCGGCAGCTTTCTCATCTCCTCTTTCCCCTGGGAACGCTGGAAAAGGAGCACGTGCGGGCCATCGCCGCGGAAAACGGCTTTTTGAACAGCCAAAAGCCAGACAGCCAGGACATCTGCTTTGTCCCCGACGGGGCTTACGCCCGCTTTATCTGGGATTACACCGGACACGCTCCCCAGCCGGGAGATTTCATCGACCCCGACGGCTGTATCCTGGGTCAGCACGGGGGCATCGAATGCTACACCATCGGCCAGCGCAAGGGCATCGGCCTTTCGGGCGCTCACCCCTATTATGTGGTGGAAAAAAACGCCGAACGCAACACCGTCACGCTGGGCGAGGAC
The DNA here is from genome assembly GCA_017552495.1 of Clostridia bacterium. Lineage (GTDB taxonomy): Bacteria > Bacillota > Clostridia > Oscillospirales > Butyricicoccaceae > UBA4644. The sequence goes on from JAFZPW010000040.1 coordinate 5,028, forward strand.
GAGGATCTGTGGCGCACCGCGCTCACTGCCGGCGAACTCAACTGGATCGCCTTTGACGCGCCGGAAGCGCCCTTCCGCTGCGCCGCCCGCACCCGCTATCATCAGGCGGAAACGGCCTGCACCGTTTATCCCGCGGGCGAACAGGCGCGGGTGGTATTCGACCGGCCCGTCCGGGCGCTGACGCCGGGCCAGGCCGTGGTCTTTTACGACGGCGACCTTGTTTTGGGCGGCGGCACCATCGAATAAAAAAATCAAAAAAGCCGTTTTTTTCACGGCTTTTTTGTATGTTCCGGCGCAACGCGGCCATACTATGGCCGAGGTGATTTACAATGATCCATCTTTCGCAAAAAGAAACGGCGCTTATCAAGGATTTGAAGGATCAGGAGCAGCTTTGCGCGGATAAATACACCCGCCACGCCTCCTGCGCCAGCGATCCCCAACTGAAAAATCTGTTTACCCAGTTGGCCCAAAACGAGCAGCAGCATCTGCAAACCCTGTCTGAGCTGGAGCAGGGCTCCGTGCCCCAGATGGGCGGCAGCGGCGGCTCGCAGCTCCCCACCAGTTTTTCCGACGCCCGGGCGGACGCCTCTGACCGACAGGAAGACCAGTATCTCTGCACCGACGTTCTCGCCGGGGAAAAGCACGCCTCCCATCTTTACGACACCTGTGTCTTTGAGTTCAAGGACACCCGGGTGCGGGACGTGCTCAACCACATCCAGAAGGAAGAACAGGAGCACGGCAAACTGATCTACGACTATATGTCGGCAAACGGAATGTACAACTGAAGCGCGAAACCCCCGGCCCAAGGGCCGGGGGTTTTTGATGGGTCACTGCCGCAATTTCTTTTTTCTGTCGGCGGCCATATCCTTCCAGATGGCGGGATGGAAGAGGATGAGCATGGGGAAGAGCTCCAGACGTCCCGCCAGCATATCGAACATGAGCACCCACTTGCTCAGCGGGGTGAACATGCCGTAATTCCCCGCGGGGCTCACCAGCCCCAGGCCGGGGCCGATGTTGTTCAGCGTGGCAATGACGGCGGTAAAGTCGGTAATCAGATCGCCGCCCTCGCTGGTGACCACCAGAAACGACCCGGCAAACACCAGCATAAAGGTGATGAAATACACGTTGGTGGATCGCACCACCTCATGCTCGATGGGCTTGCCGTCCATCTTGATCTTTTTGACGCTGCGGGGATGGATATACATGCCAAATTCCTTGCGGATGGATTTAAGCAGAATCACCAGCCTGGAAACCTTGAGGCCGCCGCCGGTGCTGCCCGCGCAGGCGCCCACAAACATCAAGAGCACCAGCACCGAGCGGGCCAGATCGGGCCACAGGTTAAAATCCGCCGTGGCAAATCCCGTGCTGGACACCACCGACGCCACCTGAAAGACCGTTTGGGTCAGCGCGTCGAACACCCCGGCGCACTGCCGGAGGATGCTGGCGAACACCAGCACCACCGCCACGCCCACCATTCCGAAAAAGCAACGCACCTCTTCCATGGAAAAAGCGTCCCGGTAATGCCGCAAAAGCAGCAGGTAATACATATTGAAATTGACGGCGAACAGCAGCATGAAAACCGATACCACCCACTGAAGATAGGGAGAATAACTCGCCAGGCTGTCGTTTCTTACGCCGAAGCCGCCTGTGCCGGCGGTGGCAAGGCTGGTGCACACCGCGTCGAAGGTGGGCATCCGCCCCGCCAGCAAAAAAAGGAGCTCCAACGCCGTCAGGCCCATATAAATCAGATAAAGGATGCGGGCCGTGGTACGCACGCGGGGCACCAGCTTGCCCACCGAAGGGCCGGGAGATTCGGCCCGCATCAGGTTCATATGCGAGCCGCCGATCATGGGCACCACCGCCAGCAAAAACACCAGCACGCCCATGCCGCCGATCCAGTGGGTCAGGCTGCGCCACAAAAGCGCGCAGTGGCTCAGGCCCTCCACATTGGCCACGATGCTGGCGCCGGTGGTGGTAAAGCCGGAGATGGTCTCGAACAGGGCGTCGGTAAAGGAAGGAATCTCCCGACTGAGCCACAGGGGCAGGCAGCCCACAAGGCTGAGCACGATCCAGCTCAGCGCCGTGGACACGCAGCCCTCCTTCAGATAAAACACCGTGCTCCGCGGTTTTTTCCGGATGAGCAGCAGCCCGCACGCCAGCGCGGGCAGCGCCACGGCGAGATAGTAAACCCCCGCACGCTCATGGAAATACAGCGCCGCAAGGCAGATGGGCAAAAGCAAAAGCCCCTCTACCGTCAGCACATAGCCCAGAATATACCGGATCATCGAACGATTCATAGTCCGCCTCCGTTTTACGCCAGGATATCCCGGATGTCGTTAAAGCCGGTGTGGGTGGTGACGATCATCACCGTGTCGCCGGGAAGCAGGGTGTCCTGACCGCTGGGGATCCGCACCTTGCCGTTGCGATAGATCGAGGTTACCAGCAGATCCTTTTTCAGCGGCAGATCCCGCAGAGGCACGCCCGTGACCTGCGAGGGCCCGTCCAGATGGAACTCAATGGCCTCGGCCCGCTGGTCGAACATATGATACAGGCTTTCGATGTTGTTGTTGTCCATAGAGTCCTTTTTCGCCCGGACAAAGCGGATGATGGCCTCGGCGGTAATGTACTTGGGGTAGATCACGCTGCCCAGATCCAGACTGTTGATGACCTCCTTAAAGGTGATGCGGTTGATCTTGGTGATGATTTTGGCATTCGAGACCCGCTTGGCATACAGGGTCAGAAGAATGTTTTCCTCGTCGATCCCCGTCAGCGCCACCACGGAACCCACCGTTTCGATGCCCTCCTCCTGCAAAAGGCTCTCGTCGGTGCCGTCGCCGTTGATGATGACGGCCTGCGGCAACAGGACAGAGAGCTCCTCGCAGCGCTCTTTTTTGATCTCGATGATCTTTACCTCGATGCCCATGCTCAAAAGCTGCGTGGCCAGATAATAAGCCGATTTTCCGCCGCCGATGATCATGGCGCTGCGGATCTGGTTGTTCTTAAAGCCGATATCGGCCAAAAACCGCTTGATGACCGGGCGGGAGCCCGCCACCGAAAGGATATCGCCGCCGTGGACGCGGAACGCGCCCCGGGGGATGGTGACCTTCCCCCCCCGCTCCACGCCGCACACCAGAATATCCTGCGAGATGCTCTTGCCCACGTCGGCCAGCGTCATGCCGCTGAGCAGATTGTCCTCTGGAATTTTGATCTTTATCATCTCGGCCTGTCCGTGGGCAAAGGAGTCCACCTCCAGCGCCGTGGGCACCAGCAGGATGCGGGCCGCCTCCGACGCGGCCTCCAGTTCGGGGTTGATGATCATGGCCAGCCCCAGTTTCTCCCGCAGATAGCCCACCTCGCGGCTGTAATCCGGGGTTCGGACCCGGGCGATGGCGGCGCAGTTGCCCGTCCGCTTGGCCACCGTGCAGCACAAAAGATTGAGTTCGTCGGAGCCCGTGACGGCGATGAACAAATCGGCGCTTTCAATGCCGGCCTCCTGCTGGATGCTGTAACTGGCGCCGTTGCCCTCCAGCCCCATGATGTCATATTGCGCCGTCAGCGCCTGAAGCCGCTTGACGTTCTGGTCGATCACGGTCACGCTGTGCCCCTCTTTTACAAGCTGCTCCACCAGCGTGGCGCCCACCTTGCCGCAGCCCACGATGATGATCCGCAGACCACGAGGCCCCTCGATTTTCTTCCGTTCAAACATATGCTCTCCTTCTTTCGATGCCGGGGCAGATAAGGCCGCCCCGCCGCCGGGAATTCTGTGATTTGGATAGACATTTTTACTATACCACGGTTTTTTGAAAATTGCATCCATTTTTGCAAGAATTCGCATATTTTAAATAAAGACAGGGCGCGCTTTTCCGGAAAATGCCGTTCCGCCGCCCCTTTGCGCTCCTCCCGCCCTCCCCGTGTTGACTTTTTCCGACAAAAATAGTAAACTGAAAACAATTCAAAAAATGAAACTTTTCCATACCGGGAGGAGCATACATGATTTCCTGTATTACCCGCTGCTATGAGCGGTTTCGGCTGATGAGTTACCGCGGCCTGTTCCGCCTCCTGCGGGAGCGGGACGGCAGCCTGAGCGCCACGGAAGCCTTTGCGGTGGACGTGATCTATCTGCTGCGGGGCCCTACGGTGCGGGAATTTGCCGACTGCATCGGCATTTCGCAGCCCAACGCCACCTACAAGGTCAACAACCTGATCCAAAAGGGCTATGTGAAAAAGATTCCCTCGCGGGAGGATCGCCGGGAGGCCCACCTCCTTGTAACGGAAAAATTCATGCGCTATTGCGAAGAGGGGCAGGGCGCGCTGGCCGAAAAGGCCCGCCTGCTGAAAGAGCAATTCAGCCCCGACGAGGTCAACACCTTTGCCCGCGTGTTAGGCGCGCTGGCGGACTCTCTGGGCTGAGCGCACAACAGAAGAAACGAGGAACCGCTTATGAAAAAAGAAAAACGCCGCCTTGGCGACCGCAAAGACGGCAAGCTGATCCGCGATCTGGACGGGATGCACTTTATCACCCCGCTGATCTATCCCAACCGCTGCGACAACGAGGCCTATGTGGCCGAGCGGATAGACCTGACGGCCATCAACGAGTATCTGGCGAAAAAGAACGCCCAGCCGTCGGATTTCCCCTATACCATGTTTCATGTGGTGGTGGCCGCCATGCTCAAGACCATCCTTCTGCGGCCCAAACTCAACCGCTTTATCGCCAATAAAAACTTTTATCAGCGCAACGACGTTTCGGCGGCCTTTGTGGTGAAAAAAATCTTTTCCGACGAGGGCGGCGAGGCGCTGGCCGTGGTCAAGGCCACCGGCGACAGCACCATCGACACCATCCATCAGGATCTCTAC
>JAFZPW010000041.1 GCA_017552495.1 Clostridia bacterium
AGCGATTCTCCGCCGTTCTGCGTCAACGCTTTCGGCAATAACAGGTCGGTGCAGACGGCGGGAACATCTATCATGGCGTGGAGGATCACCACCGTCCACATGCTTTTGGATTGTACATAGACAAGCGCCAGATAGATCCCGATAATCGAGGCATAAAGAATTCGCGCCACAATTGGTAAAACCGATTCCAGATTCCATTCCGTCACGTCGCGCAGGCGCGTCAAATGCAGTACGCCAAACAACAGCGACGACCAGAGGATCGATTTTTTCACGCCGGAGAGCGTGTCGCCAAAATACCTTTTCATATTGTTATATGTGAATCCGCGCATAGTCACTTCTTCCATCCATCCGATGGCAAGCGGAGCGAGCACACACAGCACCACCTCCCAAAAGTCGGGAGTTTGCGCGTACGCCATATTGGCTAAGAACGTGTCGGCAAACTGAAAGACTGCAAAAAGGACGCCCACAAAACCGATCCACAGTCCTTTTGCAACCGGCTTTACGGCATAGTCCGCTTTGTGCAGAATACCGATTTTTCGCATTACGGCAAGGATTCCGAACGAGCATATCATCTTGGAAGCGGTGCGGATCCACCGATCTGCCGCCGAATCGTTTTCTGCGATGCGGCCGGCAAAGATGCTGTGCAGCAAGGCGGGAATGCAGACAACTGTTATCAACACAAATATCACGGTGAAAAGAATGGTAAATACAATATGATCCGTTTTGATTCTTTTTTTAAGAAACGCCATGCGGTTGTCCTCCAAAGAAAAAAGAATAGATAAGCAGAACGAGGATTCCATGCCGGAATGCGCCGCGGCGTTTATTTGACAGCGGAACGTCTGCTTTGTTCCTCGATATTATACCACGCATAACACTATGTGTCAATATGTATTTATCAAAAAAGGATTTTTCAAAACGCTTCGGCTTTTCTTTTCCGCTTCGTTGACTTTTGCCGCGGGAAAGGGTATCATATTCTGGAAAAGAAAGGAGGCGAACGCCGTGAACGGTCTTGCGGCAAAGCGCCTGTTTTTGCTGGATATGGATGGCACCATTTATCTGGACGACCGCCTGTTTGACGGCACGCTGGACTTTCTGGCTTATGTGAAGGCCATCGGCGGCCGCGCCCTTTATCTGACCAACAATTCCTCCAAAAGCGTGCAGCGCTATGTGGAAAAACTGAAGCGTATGGGTATTGACGCGGAAGCGGAGGATTTTTATACCTCAGTGAACGCCACCGTCCGGTTTTTAAAAGAAAAATCCTATCGTCTTATCTATGCGTTTGGGACGGAGGCCTTTCGCGCGCAGCTTTCGGAGGCCGGTCTTCCCGTCACCGAAAGGCGGGAGGCGGGGATCGATTGCCTGTGCATGGGGTTCGACACCGAGCTTGCGTTTCAAAAATTGGAGGATGCCTGCATCCTTTTGGGGCAGGGCGTGGACTATATCGCCACCAATCCCGACTGGGTCTGTCCCACCTGGTACGGTTATGTTCCCGATTGCGGCAGCGTGGCGGAAATGCTTTTCCGCGCCACGGGGCGCAGACCGCGTTTTATCGGGAAACCGCAGCCCGAGATGGTGCGCTTTGCCATGGAACGAGCCGGTTTTTCTCCTGCTGAAACGATCCTTGTGGGCGACCGGCTCTATACCGACATCGCCGCCGGGGTCAATGCGGGCGTCGACACGGCGCTGGTGCTCAGCGGTGAGGCCACATTGGCCGACGTGGAGCAAAGCGAGATCAAGCCCGCCTGTCTCTTCCGCGACATTCGTGAGATGCTTACTGTGATGCGGGGAGAAAAGACGGTTTGAATCAGTAATTTTAATCCAATATGGAAAGAAGGCTATGATTATGGGCATGGAAAAAAGTTCCGGCATCCGCATCGGAAAGGGTACGCCCGGCAAACGCAATTTAATTACCGACGTTCCCGGCGTCACCGTAGGGCACGTCACCGTTCGCGACGGAAAGGACGTAAACACCGGCGTCACCGCGATCCTGCCCCATCCGGGCAATCTGTTCCGGGATAAGGTCATGGCCGCCGCCGCCGTGCTCAACGGTTTCGGCAAGACCATGGGTCTGATACAGGTGGAGGAACTTGGCACCATTGAAACGCCCATCATCCTGACCAACACGCTCAGCATCGGCACGGCAGCCACTGCGCTCATTCAATATATGCTGGCGCAGAACGAGGACATCGGCCGCACCACCGGCACGGTCAACCCGCTGGTCTGTGAGTGCAACGACGGCGGGCTCAATGATATTCGCGGTCTGCACATCAAAGAAGAGCACGTCTTTGACGCCATTGCAAACGCCTCCGAAACGTTTGCCGAGGGCGCTGTGGGCTCCGGTACGGGTATGCGCTGTCTGGGTTTCAAGGGCGGCATCGGTTCGGCCTCACGCATCGTCGAGTTGGACGGGAAGAATTATACCGTCGGCGCGCTGGTGATGAGCAACTTCGGCGCTGCCGGCGATCTGATGATCGACGGTCGCCATGTGGGCCGTGAGATCCAGGAGAAGCTGGACGGCGAAAAGAAGGATCAAGGTTCCATCATCATGCTCATTGCCACCGACATCCCGCTTTCCGAGCGCCAGCTCAAACGGGTGGCTCGCCGGGCCGGCGTGGGTCTTGCCCGTACGGGATCTTATTACGGCAACGGCAGCGGCGACATCGCCATTGCCTTCACCACCGCCAACCGGGTGCCGCATGATAACAAGGGCGCCTTTGTGGAGATGAAAATGATGGCCGATTCGTCCATTGATCCCGTTCTTGCCATGAGCGCCGAGGCAGTAGAGGAGGCGATTATCAGTTCCTTGTATCACGCCGCCACCACTACCGGCCGCGATGGCCGCGTACAGCACGGCCTGCGGGAATATCTGGATTGAAACAAAACGCCGTCCGCTTTGTTGCGGACGGCGTTTTTATCTCTCTTTTTGAAACAGTATGCGAAAATATTGCAGTTCCCGGCCGGAAACGGCTCCCAACAGCCAAAGCAGCAGGAAATATCCCGATCCCGCAAGCCCAAAGGCCCACAGGGGATGGAGGCGTGCGGCGCGGGGAAAGAGCAAAAAAGGCGCTAAAACGGCGGCGCATATCGCCAAAACCGGCGCCAGAACACTGCGGTAAAGCCCAACCTTCAGCCCTGCATGGCGAAAGAGCCGCCGTTAGCTCAGCAGAAAATTGAGGGTTTCGCTGCCATACAGGATCAGAAGATAACCCGCGACGCCCTTTTTGGGAATGAGCTGCCATACCAGCAGCAGAGACAGGGCGGCGTCGAGAATATTGATTCGCATACTGGCGGTTTGCAGACCCAGTCCCTTGAGCATGCCGTCCACCGCCGAATCCAGATACATCAGCGGCGTCAACGGCGCCAGCAGCCGAATGTAGCGCCCCGCCTGCGCCGTGTGATAGAGCCGCTGTCCCAGCGCGCCGCCCCAAACAAAAAGCGCCGCCGCGGCAAAAAAAGAAAACAGCAGGGTCAGATGAAGCACCTGCCGCAAAATCGACCGTAATTTTGCCAGTTCGCCCTTGGCGTTGCGCTCGGCGATTTCCGGAATCAAAAGTCCCGAAACCGTCCCTAAGAGGATCGAGGGAAAGGTCAAAACGGGCAGCGTCATTCCCTGAATAACGCCGTAGGCCGCCAGCGCCCCCTGGGCGTCGATGCCGGTCTTGCGGAGCCCCTTCGGAATGAGCATATGCTTTGCTGTCACCAGACCCGAGCGGATCCATGATCCCACCGCGTCGGGAACGGCGATAGAAAGCAGGTCAGGCACGGCGGAGAAGGGGATCCCGCCCGGGCGCTCCAGCCGCTCCGTTCGGAACAATATGCTTCCCAGTACAACGGAAAATACCTCGGAGCACAGGGCACTGCGGCACAACAGCAGGCAGGCCGCCTCGGCAGTCTGGGGCATCTGCCGAAGAAACAGCAGCGCCGTCATTCCCGCGTGGAACAAAAACTCGCTTACCTGCAGCGCAGCCATGCGGCCGCCATGACGCAGGGCGGAAAAGCAGCCGCCCAGACAGGATGACACCGCCATGCAGGGCAGGGAAAAGGCCAGCGTTCGCAGACAGCGTCCCAGCGCGGGAACATCCAGCCATGCCTGCGCCGCGGCATCGCTGCAAGCCCAAAGCAGCCAGGCGGCTGATATGCCCAGCACCAAACTGTAACCAAGACACAGCAGCATGACGGTTCCCCGGGCATATCCTTTTTGCAGGGGCAGCTCCAGCACCAGACGGGTGGTGGACAGTCGTACTCCGGACACAGCTACCGCCGCCGCCAGTCCATATGCCGACATCATAAGCTCGTAAAGCCCGATCCCCGCCGCGCCGATCCACCGACTGAGCAAAACCTGGAAGCCCATGGTAAGGATCCGTAGCAGGAGAG
>JAFZPW010000042.1 GCA_017552495.1 Clostridia bacterium
CATTACCTGCATTTTTATCTGGACGAAGCAGGTAAGTCAGGAAAGCATCCGGCGCATATCATGGCCATGACCATAATAAGGGATGTACTGAAAACCACCGGCATAACCGCTACAGTCGGCATAGGTACAAATCTGTACCTTGCCAAGATCGCTATGGATATAGTGGCAAAAAAAGCGCGGCCTGATAAAAACGGAGTGCGTATAGCCGAGCTTAATGAGGATACACGATGGCATGACGGAATCCCGCCGCATCCAGACGGCTGAGGATACGGATTTTTACCGGCTGGAGAAGCTCAACGCGCTCAGCCGCCGCTGCTGCGAGGAGCCCTTGCCGCTAACCGAATTGCGGCAGAAGCTGGATCAGGTGGCGGCGGGGAAAAAACCTTTCTCCATGCGGTTTTGGGGTAGTGTGCTGGTTGGCGGCAGCTTTGCCATGTTTTTCGGCGGCACAGTGTGGGACGGGCTTGCGGCTGCGGGGTTTGCGGCGGTGATCTGTCTGCTGCAGCAATGGCTTGGCCGGACGCAGATCAATACCGCCGCCTTTAATCTTTTGATCTCGCTGGCGGTGGGGCTGTGCGTCGGCGTGGTAACGGGACTGATCCCCGCTCTGCACATGGATAAGATCCTCATCGGCGACATCATGCTGCTGATCCCCGGCCTTGCCATGACCAACGCCGTTCGCAATATGCTGGTGGGCAATACCATCTCCGGTGCGGTGCGTCTGGCGGAAACGCTGATCTGGGCGGCGGCGCTGGCGGGCGGCTTCATGGTGGCCATGCTCATCGTGCAGGCCGCGCATTGAAAGGAGCGAGCGTATGAAAGAGATTCTGATTCAATTGCTCACCGCGTTTCTTGGCTCTATGGGCTTTTCAATGCTGTTTGGCCTGCGATGGCGGTATTTGTTTCTCGCGTCTCTGGGGGGCGTGATCGCCTGGGGCGTTTATCTGGGGATGCAGGCATGGGCCCAGGTGGGGTTTTTGTCCTGCCTTGCGGCGGCGGCCATTGCTGTGATTTATGCCGAGGGGCTGGCCCGGGCGCTCAAAACCCCTGCCACCTTGTTTGCCATTCCCGCTATTTTGCCGCTGGTGCCCGGAAGTTCGCTGTATTACGCCATGAACAGCGCCGTTCGGGGGGATCTTGCCTCCGCTCGTACCTTCGGCGCCCAGACGCTTGCATATGCGCTGGCTATCGCGGCGGGCATCAGTTTGGTGACCGCCCTGCGCCAGTTTCGCACGAAAAAGCAGTGACGGCCTTTGCCGGAAGGAGAACAGGTATGCCAAAGGTTTTGCTGACCGTGCTCGTGAGCCGGTGCCGCTGCGGATATCTGAGGCAGGGCGATGCGTTTACCGTGGAGGACATCTGTCCGCCCCTCTGCCAGGAGTTGTGGAACGCCGCTTATCCCTATGTGTTCGCCCTGCGAAACGGGGCGCTTTTGGATTGCGGCGCGGAAAAGGCTGCGCGGTTTATCGTGAAATGCCCCGACGAGGGCCGCGTCGTCCTGCGAGGCGAGGCGGTGGAATGAAGCGGTTTCGTGAAAAAATGAAAGAAAAGCCCGCCGCGCATATGCGTGGCGGGCTTCTTGCATAGGCTTCGGATTCAGATGAAAAACCGTTTGTGGAGCGATTCCCGCAGGGGGCGGCAGATGCCGATGACAATGAGCATCATTCCCAGCAAGAACAGGGCGATCAGCGGATAAAGCGACCACCAGCGCATGGTCACGCTGAAGGCCACCTTGAGCAGAAATTCGATCAAAACGCACAGTCCGCCCGTGGCGATAAGGGCGCTTCCGATAATATAAAGCCAGCGGTGCCGCCGGGCTCCCACGGCATAGCGCAGCAGGACGATGACGGTCTCGGCGATGAGGAGGATCCCGCCGCCCAGCGGAAGGGCAAAGGATAAAAACCAACGTCCGCCGGTTTTCAGACAGAGATAGAGCAGAAACAGCAGGGTGCCAGCCGCGGCGATGGGGAAAAAGACCACTGGATTGCGGCGGCGGAACCACAGCGGCAGACAGAGGATCAGATACCCCAGAAGCAGCCCGCCAATGACATAGCCGCTCCAGGTGACATGGCGGTGAAGTTGCAGATCAATGAGGAGGGAAAGCGCCAGCGGAATGGCAAACAGAACGCTTACGATAAACAGCGCGCCGCCGTGGCTTACGGTTTCGTCGCCGGCATACGGGGGATAGGGCGCGGGCTCAGCGTCCTCCCGAATACCGGGATGAAAGACGCTTGTGCCGCACAAAGGGCAGGCTTTTACGCCTTTTTGCAGCTCAACGCCGCATTTGACACAGTACATAGCAGAGACTCCTTATTTTTCGTTGCTCTCGATGCGCACATGGCAACCCAAACGCACCAGCTTGGTAAACAGGCGTTCCTCCAGACGGGGCTGGCGACTGTTGCGAACCACGTTAAGGAAGGTGCGGCCCTGCCAACTGGTCACGCTGGCGTTATAAGGGGCGCTGGCTTGCGCACCCAGCACAAATTCCACTCGCTGGACATAAGGCGCCATCTCCTCCGGCAGCGCCACATCGCCCAGATTGGAAAGACACAGGGTGGCGACACTTTCGCCCACCGTGTCGAACACGATGCGCATGACCCAGTTTTTCAAAAACAGCGGGACGACCTTCAGGAGCGGATTGCGCTCACTGTTAACGTTTGGCGTAAAAATGGCCGACATATTTTTGGCAGTGATGATGAGTTGCATTTGATGATAGACGATCCGGGTCAGTTCCTCCAGCGTATAGTCGCCCATGCGGGGATCAACGCCGATGTTGGCCACCGCCACAAAATTCCGCATGGTCTCGCCGCCATAGAGCTTGCGAAGATTGACGGGGATCTGCACCTTCACAGGCTTGCGTTTTTTGCGAAGGGGAACGTCCTCCGCCTGAATCTCCAGCAGCGACTGAAGCAGCAGCGCCGTGAGATAGGCCGTTACGGTGACGTTGAGGGCCTTTGCCCGGGCACGCAGTTCCTCGCTGTCTAAAATGCCCAGGGTCACATGCAGGAAACGGTCGGGCTCCTGCTCACCCCGCAGGCGATAAACGTTTCGGTCGTCCCGGGGGGCAGCGAACGGACCGGCGTTTGCGCGGAAGCCGTCCTCCAGCTCGGCGGCCGGAGGAGATTGGGCGGGATCTTTTATGTCGCAGGTGCAGGGAACGGAAACGCCGTAGCGCCGGCGGACATATTCCGCCGCCAGCGATTTTATGAAGATCATGCCGCCGGTGCCGTCGGTGACCGAATGGAAAAACTCCACCGCCATGCGGTCGCGGTAATAGAGCACACGGATGGCGCATTTGCGGATATCGCCGCGGGTCATGGGAAAGAGCGGCTGCCAGCCGTCGGCCGCCACCACCGGCGGGCGGGGAAGTTCCTCCAGATAATACCAGAAGGTACTTCGGCGCACCCGGACGCACACCGATGGGAATCTGGGCGCCACGGCCTCCAGCGCCTGCTGAAGGATGGCAGGATCCACCGGGTCGGCAAAGGTGAAGGAGAGCCGGAACAGATTGCTCCAGTGCTTCCGCAGCGAGGCGGGAAAAATCAACGCCGCATTGTCCAGGCGCATCCAGCGCAGTTTGCGTGGGGATTGTTCCAAAATCGAGCCCTCCTTTTGTTCCGCGTCCCGCATTATTTTACCGTATTTTCCCTTGGAATGCAAGGGGGAGAAGCGAAGGAACGCCGGACGGAAATGGCAGGGAAACAGAATGACTGGATGAAACTTGAAAAAATCTTGTTTTTCCTTATTTTACAGAAAAAGGTATTGACGCACTTTCGGAAATCGGATATAATTACCTTTAATGATGAAAAAATAACAATTTTTTTATGATAGGAAAGCACAGGAGGAGCGTGATAACACTTGAGCCGATTGAGTATTTACACCCCCGACAGCTCGCAGAAAATTGTGGACGAAATGTACCGAAATCTGGAGCGCCGCATCGAGGTCGCGCCAAAGGGCAATTGTCCCGTGGAGCTCACCGACGCCTTTTTACGGATGTGCCTTGCCCAGAGCTGCGGGAAATGCGTCCCCTGCCGTATCGGATTGGCGCAGCTTTCTGCGCTGCTGGGAAAAATCCTGGACGGAACCGGAACGGAAGACGATATTCGCACGTTGGAAAACGCCGCCAAGGGGATTTATGACACGGCGGATTGCGCCATCGGCCGGGAAGCGGGACGCACCGTTTTGGAATGCCTGCGGGGATTCCGGGACGATTTCACTTCCCATCTGACCACGGGACGTTGTCTTTCCACCTTTGTGGCGGTGCCCTGTGTATCTTCCTGTCCGGCTCATGTGGATATTCCCGGCTATATCGCGCTGACAGCCGAGGGCCGCTATGCCGACGCCGTGCGGGTCATTCGAGAGGATAATCCCTTCCCCAGCGTATGCGGTCTGATTTGTGAGCATCCCTGCGAGGATCACTGTCGGCGCAACATCATGGATGATTCCGTGAACATCCGCGGACTGAAGCGGGTGGCGGTGGAACGGGCGGGACATGTGGAAGCGCCCAGGTGCGCTCCCGCTACGGGCCGCAGGGTAGCCATCATCGGCGGCGGTCCCACCGGTCTGACGGCGGCTTATTATCTCTCGCTGATGGGTCACAGCGTCACCGTGTACGAAAAGCAGAAGCGGTTCGGCGGGATGCTGCGCTACGGTATTCCGCGCTATCGGCTGCCCGCCCGGTTTTTGGACGAGGATATCAATGTGATCCTCTCCACCGGCATCGAGGCCCACACCGGCGTGGAGGTTGGAAAAGACATCTCGTTCCAGGACATCCGGGAGCGATTTGACAGCGTTTACATCGCGATCGGCGCTCATTCCTACAAAAAGATGCGGATTCCCGGGGAGGACGCCGAGGGCGTGATCTCCGCTGTGCAGTTTTTGCGGGCGATGGGCGACGACGAGCCCATGGACATCTGCGGCAAGCGGGTGGTAGTTGTGGGCGGCGGCAACGTGGCCATGGACGCCAGCCGCACCGCGCTTCGCCTGGGCGCCAAGCAGGTGCATGTGGTTTATCGCCGCCGTCAACAGGATATGACCGCGCTGCACACCGAGATAGAGGGCGCCATCTGCGAAGGCGTGGATCTGATTACATTGAAAGCGCCTTCCGCCGTCGTGACCGATGAAAAAGGCCGCGTGCGGGCGCTGCGGGTCAAGGCGCAGATCCCCGGCGAATACAGGGACGGCAGACCCATGCCGCAGGATTCCGGCCTTCCCGAGGAAGAGATCCCCTGCGACTTGATTATTGCCGCCGTGGGACAGGCCATCGACTTCGGCCATTTTGCCGAGGCCGGGATCAGCGCTTCCCGCTGGGGTACGCTGCAAGCGGAGGAATCGGGCGCTGTGGCTGGGAAGAACGGCATTTATGCCGGCGGCGACTGCGCTTCCGGCCCGGCCACTGTCATCAAAGCCATCGAAGCCGGAAAGACCGCGGCCGCCAATATCGACGAATATCTGGGATTTCACAGCGTTATTGATTTTGATACCCCCGTGCCTCCCGCCAGGGCAAAGCTGCGTCTGGCCACCGGACGGTGCAACATGGTGGATCGCGCCGGGTTTGAGCGCGTAAAGGACTTTGAACTGATCGAAAAGAGCTTGACCGACGAGCAGGCCTGCCAGGAGTGCTCCCGCTGTCTGCGGTGCGATCACTTTGGCTACGGCTCGTTCCGCGGAGGGAGGAAAGAAGCATGGTAACGCTGACCATCGACGGACGGAAGATCACGGTAGAAGAGGGGACGACGATCCTGACGGCCGCCCGCCAGTTGGGGCTGCGGATCCCCACGCTGTGCTATTTGAAGGAGATCAACGAGATCGGCGCCTGCCG
>JAFZPW010000043.1 GCA_017552495.1 Clostridia bacterium
GGGCATGGAATACCTGCTGAGCGTGGTGGCGCGTCTGTTGCCGGAACAGGTGGTGTACGCGGTGGAGGATCCGGGCTACGGCGCGCTTCACCGGGTGCTCCGCAGCCACGGGCGTGCTCTTTGCCCCATCCCGCTGGACGACGAAGGGATGAACGAAGCCGCGCTGCGGCGCAGCGGAGCGGACGTGGCATGCGTCACCCCGTCCCATCAGTTTCCCATGGGCGTCACCATGCCGGCGGGTCGGCGGAGCCGCCTGCTGCGATGGGCGGAGGAAACGGAGGGACGCTATCTCATCGAGGACGATTACGACAGCGAGTTTCGCTATGCCAGCCGCCCCATTCCCGCCATGCAGGGGATGGATGGCAGCGGGAAGGTGATCTATGTTGGCACCTTTTCCCGCTCGGTGGCCCCGGGGATCCGCGTGGCCTATCTGGTGCTGCCCCCCTTGCTGGCGAGGCGCTATCGGGAACTGTTCGGGAGCGGAGCCTGTACCGTGTCCCGATTTGAGCAGCAGACCCTGCGCCTGTTTATCCAGCGGGGACTTTACAGCCGCCATCTGCGCCGCAGCATCAATCTTTACCGGAAAAAGCAGGCGCTTTTACTGGAACGGCTGGCAGCGGCGCCGGGCATCCGCGTTTCGGGCACGGGAGCGGGCCTGCATTTTCTGCTTACCGTGGAGGGAAAGGACGAAGCGTGGCTGGTGCGCCGGGCTGCGGAGAAAGGCATCCAACTGCGGGGCCTGAGCGCTTATTGCTTGGAAAAACCGCCTCTTCCGGGTACGGTGGCGGTGGGATTCGCCGGACTGCAAACCGAAGAGATTCCCGCCGCCGCCCGGACACTGATCGAGGTGTTTACGAAATAAAAAAGCTCCCTCGCCTTTGGCGGGGGAGCGGTTTTATATCCAATCACGCGGCGGGAACCTCGGCGGGCGCGGCCAGCGCCTCCCGGGCCAGATCAATGGCGGTCTGGAGGGGATCGTCCCGGTAATAAGCGCCCTGTCCCTGCAGCCGCAGCAGCAAATTGACCAGTTGGATGGTGGGGATGCCGGCGCCGGGGGCGGCATCGTCCAACTGATACAGCGCCCGGAGATCCCGCAAAGCGGCCATGGTCTCGTCGCCCATCTGATAGGGCTTTTCGGGCAGGCGGGGCAGACAGCCCAGCGCCACCAGGGCCCGATTGAGGGTCTCGCCGTTGTCCGAGCAGCTATAAGGCGCCAGCGCCACGTCGGCGGGCACGGTGATGGCCGTTTCGGACTGAATGAACGCGGACTCTGCGGCAACGTCGGGAATCAGTCCGATCTCTTCGTAATCGCCCTGCTTCATGGAGAGCAGTTTGACGGTCGTGAGCACCACGGTGGAGTCGTCGGCCAGCGTGATGTGATATTGTCCCCGCGCTTTGCCGTGGGTATGGGAGCCGATGGAGGTGGCGTAACCGGTGTCGCACAGCGAGGCGGTGATGATTTCGGAGGCCGAGGCGCTGTCGCCGTCGATGAGGACATAGATGCGGCGGAAGGCGTGGCCCGCGCCGTCGCTCACCTTATAGCGAACGTCCAGTTCGTCGGTTTCGGGATCCCGGGTGGCGGTGCTGAAAAAGACCACTCGCTGAGGCAAAAGATCGGTGGTGATGGAGAGCGCCAGCTCCATGTCGCCGCCGGGATTGCCCCGCAGATCCAGGATCAGGCATTGCTCCTCGGTGCGGCCCATGGTGTTGAGATCCCTCAAAAAGAGCAGGTAGCTGCCGTCGTTTATAATGGCGCTCCAATGCATATAAAAGATATTGTCCTCCAGCCGGGCGCCGTAATAGCATTGGGTGACCAGCGTGCAGCGCAGGAGGGAAAATCGCTTTTCAGTCTCGCCCCGCAGAACCGTCACATTCACCCGCGTGCCGTCTTCGCCCCGCAAAAGCTGAGCCACGGCGGACACGGTATAACCCGCTACCGAAACGCCGTCCACGGCGGTGATGACATCGCCCCGCAAAACGCCGGCCTCGGCGGCGCCGCCACTGGGATGGAGCTCGGATACCAGCGCGCCCAGCGGATGGGATTGCAGCGTCATGCCGACGCCCACATAGGACGAGGTGGCGTAAAAGGTGGATTCATAGTCGCCTGCGGGGACATACATGGTGTGGGAATCGTAGGCCGAGAGCATCTCGGTCATCAGTTGGACATAAAGATCGGGATCAGCCGCAAGGCGGGCGATCACCGCTTCCTTTGAGGGAGAACCGGGCAAAACACGCCCCAGGGGGTCGTCCCGGGATGAACTTTCCAGTCCGTATTCCCGGATGAGTTCGGCGGTGGCGCACAGAGCCTCATACTGTTCCTCCGGCGTGAAGGCCTGCGCATATGCGGGAAAAGCCGAAGCCGCCAGCAGGCAGACAGCCAGCAGCAGGGCGAACAGACGCTTTTTCATAGGAAGTTCCTTTCTGTTATCAAACGGCGGGCAACAGACGAAAAAAACGCCGCGGACGCCTGTCTGCGGCGCAATAGCCGTTACATATGGTCGGGTGCGGAAACGCCGAAGGCGGAAAGCCCGTTTTCAATGACGGCGGCAGTGCAGTTGCACAGCAGGATGCGGGCGTCCCGCAGAGCGGGCTCGGCCTCCTTAATGCGGCATTCAGTGTAAAACTTGTGGAAGGCGGTGGCAACCTGGGTGCAGTAGCGGTTGAGGCGGGAGGGGTCACGCTGGACGGCCGCCAGGCGGATCTCTTCCGGCAGACGGGAAAGTTCGCGGATCAGCTCCAGCTCGGCGGGTTGGGTGAGCAGAGACAGGTCGGCGGCGGAAACGTGCGCGGCGACGCCGTTTTGCTCCAGCGCCTTCAGGATGCTCTTGATGCGGGCGTGGGCATATTGGACGTAATACACCGGGTTGTCGCTGTCCTGCCGGACGGCCAGACCCAGATCAAACTCGATGGGCGAGGCCGCGGCGCGGGAATTGAAGAAGAAGCGGGCGGCGTCGATGCTCACCTCGTCCAGCAGATCCCGCAGGGCGATGGCGTTGCCGGTGCGCTTGCTCATGCGGACGGGCTGCCCGTCCCGCACAAGTTGCACAAGCTGCATGAGCACGATCTCCAGCCGGCGGCTCCCGTCCAGACCCAGCGCGTCCAGCGCGCATTTGAGCCGCGCCACATGGCCGTGGTGGTCGGCGCCCCAGATGTTGATGACCCGGTCGAAGCCGCGAACCTCAAATTTGTTGCGGTGATAGGCGATGTCGGCGGCAAAATAGGTATAAAAACCGTTGGCACGGCGCAAAACGTCGTCCTTCAGGCCCAGATTGTCGATCTCCTCGTCGGTCTTGCCCTCAGCGCGGTACATCTCCCGCAGCAGGGCGGAGGTGTTGAGCCACAGCGCGCCGTCTTTTTCATATGTATGGCCCCGCTGGGTGAGCTTGTCCACCGTGTCGGCCACAAAGCCGCTCTCATGAAGGGTGCTTTCATAAAACCAGGTGTCGTAATGGATGTTGTAGCGCTCCAGATCGGCCTGCATGGCGGGGATGTTGCGGGCAAGGCCGAAGCGGGCCAGTTCGGCGTGGAGCTCCTCGGTGGGCTTGTCCAGCCAGCCGTCGCCTTTTTCCTCCCGGAAGAGGCGGGCCAGCTCCCGGATGTCGCTGCCATGATAGCCGTCCTCGGGAAACGCGACCGCGTCCTCGCCCAGAATGAGCTGGCGATAACGAGCCTCAAGAGACTTGGCGAACTTCTCCACCTGGTTGCCGGCGTCGTTGACGTAAAACTCCCGGGAGACCTGATTGCCCGCCCGGGAAAGCACCTCGGCCAGACAATCGCCCAGCACGCCGCCCCGGGCGTTGCCCATATGCATGGGGCCGGTGGGGTTGGCGGAGACAAACTCCACCATGATCTTTTCGGGATGCTCGGCGGCGGTGCGGCCGTAATCGCGGCCCTCGCGGGATATGTTTTCCAGCACCTGCTCGAACCATCCGTGATTGAGCCGCAGGTTGAGGAAGCCCGGCCCGGCGATCTCGGCGGAAGCAAAGCAGGTGTCCTCCAGCTTCATGCAGGAAACCAGGATCTCGGCCGCTTTGCGGGGCGGCATGGCGAAGGCTTTGGCGTTCTGCATGGCAAAGCCGCTGGCATAGTCGCCGTTGCGCAGATCCTTGGGGATCTCGATCTGCGGCTCGCGCACCTGGGCGGCGGGGAGCAGGCCGCCGGCGACGGCGGTTTCATAAGCGCTGCGGATCAGGCTCCGGGCCTGGCCGATGGCAAATTGGATGGAATTCATTGAGCGATCGCTCCTTTCTGTTCGGCATCGTTGATCGTGAGGCGGAGATGATTGACCCCGATGGGGTTGCTGCCGATCTCCACGGCGTATCTTACGTCGATCTCGCCCCCCTCGTCGGTGAGGGTGTTTTTGATCTGATGGGTGGAAACCACCACCGAAAGGTCGCCGTAATCGGTGTGGTACAGAGAGAGATGACGTTTTCCCTGCTGAAAAACCAGCTCCGAGGGATAAAGTCCCGTGCGGATCACCCGCACGGTGTCGCCGCCCACCTTCAGGGTGGTGCGGGTGCCCTCCAGACCGGTCAGAGCCGTTTCTTCATAACTGATATAATAATTTCCGTTTTTTCGGTAATACCGGCCGGCGGTCACCAGCTCCACCGGCTCCTGCCGCTCCTCGCTTTCCGGCGCTTCCTGCAAACCGGAAATCGAGATGATTACGTCTTTTTTCATAAAAACAAGGGCTCTCCTTTGGCGAAAATCACGAAATAAATAAAGCAAACCATTTTTTCATATTTTATACTATACCACAAAATATCAAAAATGCAAAACAAAAAATGAGGTTTTTGGAAAAACCCACGAAATGGGAAAAACGGAGCCAAACTTCGTTGCTTTTTTCACAGAATTTTGATATGATAGAAACAATCGGAGACAATCGGCTTTTTGCGCACGGACGCGAAAGACCTTGCAAGAAAAGGGAGTGGAATCATCACATGAAGATCCGGATCACCGAAACCGTCCTGCGGGACGCGCAGCAATCGCTGATGGCCACCAGAATGCCGCTGGAGGATTTCCTGCCCATTCTGGAAACCATGGACAAGGCGGGCTATTATTCCATGGAATGCTGGGGCGGCGCCACCTTTGACAGTTGCCTGCGCTACCTCAACGAGGATCCCTGGGAGCGGCTGCGCACCATCCGCAAGCACGTCAAAAACACCAAGCTGCAAATGCTTCTGCGCGGGCAGAATCTTCTGGGATATAAGCATTATCCCGACGACATCGTCCGCGCCTTTGTCCGCAAAAGCGTGGCGTGCGGCATCGACATCATCCGTATTTTCGACGCCCTGAACGACCTGCGGAACATCGAGGTGGCGGTGGACGAGGCGCTGAAATGCGGCGCCCACGTTTCGGGCACGCTGTGCTATACCACCAGCCCCATTCACAATCTGGAAATGTTTGTGGACCTGGGCAGGCAGCTTGAGAAAATGGGCTGCCATTCGGTCTGCATCAAGGACATGGCCGGCATCATGAGCCCCCAGGCCTGTTACGATCTGGTGAAGGCGCTCAAGGCCAATATTTCCATCCCCGTGGTGGTGCATACCCACTGTACCACCGGCATGGGGCCCATGACGGTGCTCAAGGCGGCCGAGGCGGGAGCCGACGTGATCGACTGCGCCATCGCCTGTTTCTCCGGCGGCACCAGCCAGCCTCCCACCGAGACCATGCATTATGTGCTGTCTGAGATGGGCTATGACACCGGGTTGGACACCCACGCCCTCAAGGAAATCAACGATTTCTTCAAGCCCGTCCGGGCAAAGGCCATCGACAGCGGCCTGCTCAATCCCATCGTGCTGGGCACCGATCCCGACGCGCTGACCTATCAGGTTCCCGGCGGTATGCTGAGCAATCTGGTGGCCCAGCTCACCGCGCAGAAGAAGCTGGATCGCTTCCAGGAGGTGCTGGAGGAGGTGCCCCGCGTCCGCGAGGATCTGGGTTATCCGCCGCTGGTGACGCCTTCGTCCCAGATGGTGGGCGTGCAGGCCACCAACAATGTACTGGCGGGCGAGCGGTATAAGATGGTCTCGAAGGAAATCAAGGCCTATCTCCATGGAGAATACGGCCGCGCCCCCGGTCAGGTGAACGAGGCGCTGCGCAAGCAGGTGCTGGGCGACGAGCAGCCTGTGACCTGCCGTTATGCCGATCTGCTGGAGCCGGGCTATGAGAAGTTCAAAAACGAGATCGGCGATCTGGCCAGAACGGAAGAAGACGTGCTGAGTTACGCCGCCTTCCCCCAAGTGGCCGAGGCCTTCTTCACCAGACGGAAGGAGCAGGAAGAGCGCCGGGTCAAATACACCATGGAAGAACTGTAAGGAGGCGCTCCATGAAAGAGATTGAGATCGGAGGAGCCGCTGTTTATGCACTGCTGGGGTATGCGGTGGTCTTTTTTGGGCTGGTGCTGCTGATGACGGTGGTGATGCTGCTGGGCAGGGCCATGGTCGCCGCCAAACGCAGACCGGAGGAGAAGACCGTTTCCTCCGCGCCCGCCGTACCTGCCAAGGAAACGCCAAAGGCCCTGCCCGCCAAGGGCACCGGCGGCGAGATCCTGCTCCATGACGTTCCCGCGCGCGAAGCGGCCATGGTGATGGCCGTGGTGGCTTACCGGCTGCAAAAGCCGCTGAATGAGCTGCGCTTCAAATCCATTCGAGAGGTGAAGGACAAATGAAATATAAAGTGACGCTGAACGGCAAGACCTATGAAGTGGAAGTAGATGAAACTTCCGCCATGCTGGTGGACGAATACGAGGCGCTGGCTCCTGCGCCCGCTCCCGCTGCCCCCGCGGCCCCTGCGGCCGCCCCC
>JAFZPW010000044.1 GCA_017552495.1 Clostridia bacterium
CCACCGCCTGAAACACCCGGTAAAGCTCCAGTTTTCCTTCCATGCCCTCACCATCCATAAGCAAAAAATATAGTAAGTATAAAAAATAGCGATTTTACTTATAGTATTTCTTATAGTATAATTAAAATGTAAGAATTTCGCAAGCGTTTTTTAATAAACAGGAGGGATTTCCTATGTCCAATTGCGCCATCGTAGGCATCAACTGGGGCGACGAGGGCAAAGGCCGCATGGTCGACCTTGTCACCGGGCAATACGACGTAGTCGTCCGCTATCAGGGCGGCAACAACGCCGGTCACACCGTCATCAACGAATACGGAAAATTTGCGCTCCATCTGATCCCCTCGGGTATTTTCCGCAAGGGCGTTGTCAACGTGCTGGGCAACGGCGTCGTCATCGACTGCGAGCATCTGTGGAAGGAGATTTCCGATCTCCGCGCCGCCGGCATCGACATCACGCCGGAAAACTTCCGCATTTCCGACCGCGCCACGCTGGTCTTTCCCTTCCACCGGGATCTGGACGCGCTGGAGGAATCCCGGCTCAAAGATCGGGCTTACGGCTCCACCAAGCGAGGCATCGCGCCGGTTTACAGTGATAAATATCAGAAAAAGACCATTCAGGCCGGCGAACTGCTCTATCCCGAGTATCTTCGGAGCCGTCTGGCCGGCATTCTGGAGTGGAAGAATCTCACCATCGAAAACGTCTACCATGCCAAGCCCTATTCTCTCGACGAAATGATGGCCTGGGTGGGCCGCTACGGCGCCAATCTCACCCCCTTTATCTGCGATGCCGGCGCGTTTCTCCGTCAGGCCGAGGCCCAGGGCAAAAGCATTTTGTTCGAGGCCCAGCTCGGCGCTTTGCGGGATCTGGATTTCGGCATCTGGCCCTACACTTCCTCCTCCAACAACCTCGCGGCCTACGCCCCCGTTGGCGCCGGCATTCCCGGCAGCCGGATCGACCGGGTTCTGGGCATTGCCAAGGCCTATTCCACCTGCGTGGGCGAAGGCCCCTTCACCTGCGAATGGTTCGGAGAAGAGGCGGAAAAGCTTCGTGAGGCCGGCGGCGAATACGGCGCTTCCACCGGACGTCCCCGTCGGGTCGGCCCGCTGGATCTGGTGGCCACCCGCTACGGCGTAATCATGCAGGGCGCCACCGAGTTGGCCTTTACCAAGTTGGATATCCTCTCTTACATGAAAGAGATCCCCGTCTGCACCCATTACGAGATCGACGGCGTTAAGACCGCCGACTTCCCCTTCCCCGCGCTGCTGGAAAAGGCCCGTCCGGTCTACACCGTCCTTCCCGGCTGGCAGTGCGACATCAGCGGCGTCCGCCGCTTTGAGGATTTGCCCGCCGCCGCGCAGGATTATGTTCTCTTCGCCGAAAAGGCGCTGGGCTGCCCCATCAAATATGTCTCCGTCGGCGCCGCGCGCGACGAGATCATCGAGCGATAAGGAGGTCGTTTTATGGCAACCGATCGTTACGAATCCCCTCTCTCTTCCCGCTATGCCTCCGACTATATGCTCCGTCTTTTCTCCGCCGATGTCCGCTATCAGACCTGGCGGCGCCTGTGGGTTGCGCTGGCCCGCGCCGAACACCGGCTGGGTCTTCCCATCACCCGGGAACAGGTGGATGAGCTGGAAGCCCACATCACCGACATCGATTACGAGGCCGTGCGTCAGCGGGAAAAAGAAGTCCGCCACGACGTGATGGCTCACGTCTACGCTTACGGTCTGGCGGCCCCCTCCGCCAAAGGCATCATCCATCTGGGCGCCACCTCCTGCTATGTTACCGACAACGCCGACCTCATCCTTTATCGCGACGGTCTTCGCTATCTCCGGGGCCAGCTTCTCAATGTGATGAAAAATCTGGCCTCCTTTGCGGAGGAATACAAGGCCCTCCCCACGCTGGGCTACACCCATTATCAGCCCGCCCAGCTTGTAACGGTGGGCAAGCGCGCCACGCTCTGGCTGCAGGATCTGCAGCTCGATCTGGAGGAGTTGGACTTCGTGCTTTCCTCCTTCCGCTTTTTGGGCAGCCGCGGCACCACAGGCACCGAGGCCAGCTTCCTGGATCTCTTTGAGGGCGACGAGGCCCGCATCGACGAGATGAACCGCATGATCGCCGCCGAGTTCGGCTTTGACCGCCGCTTCCCGGTTTCCGGCCAGACCTATGCCCGCAAGTTCGACAGCCGCATCCTCAATGTGTTGTCCTCCATCGCCCAGAGCTGCTACCGATTTGCCAACGATATGCGTCTTCTCCAGCACGACCGTCAGTTGGAAGAGCCCTTTGAGAGCACCCAGATCGGCTCCTCCGCCATGGCTTACAAGCGCAATCCCATGCGCTCCGAGCGCATTTGCTCGCTGGCCCGCTATCTCATGGCCGACGCCCTCAACGCTCCCATGACCGCCTCTGTCCAGTGGATGGAGCGGACGCTGGACGATTCCGCCAACCGTCGCATTTCTCTGCCCGAAGGTTTCCTCTGCGCCGACGCCATCCTGCGCCTGATGCAAAATGTCACGAAAGGCATTCGCGTGAACGAAAAAATCATCGAACGCACGGTCAACGAATATCTTCCCTTCATCGCCACCGAAAATCTGATGATGGAGGCCGTCAAGCGTGGCGGCGACCGGCAGCAGCTCCACGAGATCATTCGCACCCACTCCATGGCCGCCACCGCCCGGATGAAGGAGGGCGAGCCCTGCGATCTGCTGGAGCGCCTAGCCGGCGATCCCGCCTTCGGCATGACCCTGGCTGAGCTGCGGGAGCTGATGGACGGCCGCCGTTATACCGGCCGCAGCGCCGCGCAGGTGGATGCTTATCTGTCCGAGCTTCGCCCCATTCTCGCGCAGGAGGGCGGCGCCGAAGCGCAGGACATCAATCTCTGATCTCTTTGCCGCGCCTTTCCTCTTTTCCGAAATGCACATCGGCGGAGCGCCTGACCCGCTCCGCCGATTTTTTGTTGACGAAATCACTTTTTTCCGCTATACTGTGTTTGCTGTCCATTCGCCCACGTAGCTCAGCAGGATAGAGCGGCCGCCTCCTAAGCGGCAGGCCAGAGGTTCGAATCCTCCCGTGGGTGCCATCCAAGAAACCTCTTTTGCCCAGCGGACAAAAGAGGTTTTTTGTTGTCATGTGAGATCGGTTATGGTATACTCCGCCTGACAAATCCCCTTTTGAAGGAGTGCAAACTAATGATTGATATTCGATTTCGATTAACCGACTATCTGAAAAAGTTCGGAGGGCATATCGGTGATTCTGTTGCGCCAAGTGAACGGCAAAAGGGGTATGCCACACAAATGCTGGGTATGGCACTTCAATTGCTGAAGAAATCCGGCTCGCAACCGTATGGATCACCTGCCTGCAGGGAAATGAAGGCAGCAGGAAATCCATCCTGAATCACGGCGGGATATATGAATCCACCGTTTATGAACCGGATAAAAAAGTCAATGTGGAAAGATATTGGATCGATTTGTCCTGCTGACGAATCCTCGCTTGCCGCGTGATCCGGTGATGGTTTTGCCCGTTCTTTCCATGCTTTTGCATCCTTTTACGGGCGCTACACATCAAAAAGCCGAAAGCCCGATCCCCAAGCCTGTTGGCTCTTTTATCCGTTTGCAAGCAAATTTTTTATGCTCTGCAAATTCAAGATCTCCAACGAACCCAACGCACACGGCAATTTTTCCCCGTATTGTATCGTTATAAACAATAGCCCTTCGTTTTCCGGCATTGTAATGCTTTCCTTTTTTCCGGTGTATTAAAACTGATTCAACAGATCCGTTAAATCGGAAAGCCGTTTTCTTTGTTTTTTCATTTTCCACCCGGAATATGCTCAAAATTTTCTTGCATTTTCGTCGAAATGCTGTTATATTATTGTCAGAATAAAATTAGTAAGGAGTGTTTATTATGTTCAATTACGCGGGAAAAGTCGTCGCCATTACCGGCGCATCCTCCGGTCTCGGCAAGCAGATGGCTGAGGGGTATGCCCAGTGCGGCGCCAACCTGGTGCTGATGGCCAGAAGAGTCGAGCGGCTGGAAGCCAGTGCCAAAGAATGGGAGGCTAAATACGGCGTTCAGGTTCTGCCCGTCGCCTGCGATGTCACCAGCACCGAGTCCATCAACAAGGCTCTTGCCGCCATCGACGCCAAGTTCGGCCATGTAGAAGTCATTGTCAACGACGCGGG
>JAFZPW010000045.1 GCA_017552495.1 Clostridia bacterium
CGGGACCAGCGACATCTGAAAGACGCTCCATTTTTTCATCGTGCGCCGCCTCCTTTATCCCACATATTGCTGATATGCCGCTATTTCAGACGCGGCGGAGCTTCTCTCCCGCACCATTCCAGCAGGGCCTCCTTTTCATTGGGGAGCGTTCCCGCGATCACGGCCTCCACCATCCCGTCCAGCGCCGCGCCGATCTCGGCTCCCCGCAGGCCCAGCGCCGCCAGATCGCCGCCTCGGACGGCCAGCCGCGAGCGGTCGAAGCAGGGTGCGCGGGCGACCAGCGCGTCCAGCGTGCGTTCGGTGGCCTGTATGGTCTCCATCCGGCTGTAATGGGGACTCTGAGCCAGATTGTCGGCCATTTTGATTTTGAGCAGCAGACGGAGATCGGCTTCTCCGATCTTGCGGAGCCCGCGAAGCAGGCTCTTTTCCGTATTGAGCACGTCGCTGTCATGCAGCGTCACCAGCCGGGTCACCCGAAAAACGGTTTCATTGTCAAAACGCAGGCGCTCCAGCGCCTGACGAGTCAGGCGCGCGCTTTGGGCCGCGTGGCCGTAAAAATGCCCGTCGCCCCGAAAATCCACCGTAAAAGTCAGGGGCTTGGCGCAGTCGTGCAGCAGCATGGTCAGCCGCAAAATCAAATCCAGAGGGCAAGCCTCCACCGCGTGGAGCGTGTGCTCCCACACGTCGTAGATATGATGGGGATTCTGCTGGTCAAAATCAAACATGGGCGCAAGTTCGGGCAAAATGACGGCAAAAACCGCCCGTCCTTCCCGCAATACCCGCGCCGCGTCCCGCCCCGTCAGCAGCTTGCACAGTTCGTCACGCAGGCGCTCGGGCGCCACGGCGCGCAAAAGTTCCCGTTTTTCCGAAAGCGCGGCGGCGGTTTTTGCCTCCACACAAAAGCCAAGACGGGACGCAAAGCGAAGCGTCCGCAAAATTCGCAGCGCATCCTCCTCAAAACGGGCGGCGGGGTCGCCAACAGCCCGCAAAAGGCCGTTTTTCAGATCGTCCCACCCGCCGAAAGGGTCTTGAAGCCCTTCAGCGGGATGATAGGCCATGGCGTTGACCGTCAGATCCCGCCGGGCCAGATCCTCCCGCAAATCGCGGGTAAAGCGGACGCTGTCGGGCCGACGATGGTCGGAATACGCCCCGTCGATTCGAAAGGTGGTAATCTCTACCCGCGCATCGTCCGTCACGGCGGTAACGGTGCCGTGCTTCAATCCGGTGTCCAGCACGGTCAGTCCTTTCAGCGCCTCGTGGAGCTGCTCCGGCAAAGCGTCGGTGGTCACGTCCCAATCGTCGGGCTCCTTTCCCAGCAGGCTGTCGCGGACACAGCCGCCCACCACATAGGCTTGGTAACCTGCGGCGCAATGCCGCGCCAGCAGCATTTCCACCGGCGCGGGAAGCGCGATCTTCCCTTCAAAATGCATCGGCCCACCTCGTTTCAAAAGACGCGGCAGGTGTTCTGCCGCGTCTCATCGGATTTGATTCTTATTCCGCCTTATCCCGCGGGACTTCTTCTGACTGAGCTGCGGCTGCTTCCGCAGCCTTTGCCGCCTCCTCTGCGGCAGCCTGCGCCATCGCCTCACGGGCGGACAGATCGCCCTCCTGTTTTTGAGCAAGCGGCTGCGCCGTGATCTCGGCTGGAGGGGTCTCGCCGTTGTAAATGGCCTCCAGTTGGGCGTTGTCCATGGTTTCATGCTCCAGCAAAAATGCCGCCAGACGATGCAAAATCTCCAGATTGTCAGTAAGAATCTGCTCGCAGCGGGCATAGGCCGCGCTGATGATGGACTTGATCTCCTCGTCAATCAGCGAGGCGGTCTCCTCCGAAAGATGATTGGTGTTTGCAAAGTCGCGGCCCAAAAAGACCTCGTCGTGAGAGGCGCTGAAATCGATGGGCCCCAATTTGTCGCTCATACCGAACTTGGTGACCATATTGCGGGCAATATCCGAAGCCCGCTGGATGTCGTTGGAGGCGCCGGTGGAAATGTCGCCGATGATGAGCTTTTCGGCCACCCGGCCGCCCAGCAGCACCACGACCTCCTCCTCCATCTCCTGCTTGGTGTTATAATATTTATCCTCCACGGGCATATTCAGGGTAAAGCCGCCCGCCCGGCCGCGGGGCACGATGGACACCTGCTGCACCGGATCCTGTGTGGGCAGCACCCGTGAGGTGAGGGCGTGACCCGCCTCGTGATAGGCGGTAAGCCTGCGCTCCTTTTCGGTCATTACACGGCTCTTCTTCTCGTTACCCATGATGACCTTCAAAAAGGCGTCGTCGATGTCCTTCAGGCCGATCTTGTGCTTGCCCCGGCGGGCGGCCAGAAGCGCCGCCTCGTTGAGCAGGTTTTCCAGGTCGGCGCCGGTAAAGCCCACCGTGCTGCGGGCGATGGCGTCAAAACTCACGTCGTCTTCAAAGGGCTTTTTCCGGGCGTGCACCTTCAGGATCTCCACACGTCCCTTGATATCGGGTACGCCGATATAGATCTGCCGGTCAAACCGACCGGGGCGCAGCAGCGCCGGATCCAGAATGTCGGCCCGGTTGGTGGCCGCCATCACGATGACGCCCGCGTTGTTCCCAAATCCATCCATTTCCACCAAAAGCTGATTGAGGGTCTGCTCGCGCTCGTCATGACCGCCGCCCAGACCGGTGCCGC
>JAFZPW010000046.1 GCA_017552495.1 Clostridia bacterium
ATCCCGCGGCGTCCAACGGCAAGCGGGTCACCGCCGTGCTGCCCTCTTATCCCGTCTACATCAACGGGAAGGCGATCGATAACGCCCGGGAGGAATATCCGCTGCTCAATTTCCGCGGCGTCACGTACTTTCCCATGACCTGGCGCTTTGCCCATGAGGCGTTCAACTGGAACACCGACTGGTTCCAGACCCAGCGCCGCTTTTCCATCCATGCCGGGATCGACAGCAGCGTCAGCACGATCCTGGAGCCCTATGCCCAAAATGACGAGGGCGCCTATTTTGTCCGGATGATCTATGAGAGCGTGCCCATCGAGGGCGCGGAAAACAGCTTTACCGTTCGGGACAGGACGGAATTTTTCCGCCTGAGCTTCACGGGCGTCGGTCTGGGCAGCGCACAGTATATCTGGGACGGGGAAGCCGATCCCGCCGCTTACGAGGCGTGGAGCAAGGGACAGAGGCCTCTGGGCGAAGCAGGGCTGGAGGTCGTGAACACGATCACCTATACCGATGAATCGATCCCCGCGCCCTATACGCCCTTTGTTGCCGCGGCTTCCGTGGTGCTGGACGGGAAACAGATCGATATCGGCGAGGGCATCGTTATCACCAAAGCTCTTCGGGGCGCCGACGGCGCAGCTTACGTCAACGCTCTCCGCTATACCGGCTGGAAGGGCGAGACCTACCCCAATTACGAGCTTTACCGCGCCGCTGCCGACGGGACGGTGACCCGCCTGGACGAGCGGTTTTCCGATTATGCCAGCATGAAGCTGATCGGCGCCGCCGGAGGCAGGCTCTATCTCAAGTGCCAGACGGGCGCGAAGCTTCCCGACCGGGTGATGCAGATCTCGGCTTATAACGACGGCTTTTTTACCTATGATCCCGCGACCGGGGCGCTGGCCCGGCTGACCCGCTATCTTTATACCGACAGCGAGATCGTAAGCCCCGACGGGCATATTTACGGCGTGATCAACTGGAAAAACGCGCTGGAAAGAGTTTTTTGACCCAAAACAAAAGCCGCTTCGCAAGATGGCGAAGCGGCTTTTTCTTTTTTTCTCAGTTCAGCGCGGCGAAATAGGCGTCGATCCCGTCGGCCATGCCGCACGCCAGCTTTTGCTGATAGTCTGCTGAGGCCATCAGCAGGTCTTCTTTTTCGTTGGTCATGAAGCCCATCTCCACGATGGTCACCGGCATGGACGCCCAGTTGACGCCCGACATGGTGTCGGTTTCCCAGACGCTGCGCTTTTTGGCCCCGGTAGCGGCGGTCAGCCCGTCGAGGACCAGCTCGGACAGTCGTCTGCTCTCATCGTAAAGCTGCGGGCAATAGGGACTGTTTTTGGTCATGCAGATGGTCAAGGCCCCTTCGACGGCGGGATCCTCCGAGCCGTTGGCATGGATGCGGATAAAGGCGTCCGCCCCGGCATCGGCGGCAATCTGCGCCCGCTGGGCGTTGGAAAGATCTACGTCGTGATCGGTGCGGGTCATCACCACCTGATAACCCCGGGCCTCCAGCTCGTCCCGCAAGAGAAGACTTACCGCCAGGGTGAGTTCATATTCGTTCAGGCCGGAGAATCGTCCCGTCGTGCCAGAAGCGACCTTCGCCTTGGTCTGGGAAGCACCGGGGCCGATGGGTTCGGGATTGCTGTTGCCTTTGCGCTGGTGGCCTGGGTCGATGGCCACGCAAAAGGAATTTCCGGCGGGCGCGGGCTCGGGTTCTGCGGGTAGAGGCTCGGGATCCACGGGAGCGGGCTCGGGATCCACAGGAGCGGGCTCGGGTTCTGCGGGTAGAGGCGCGGGCTCCACAGGAGCGGGCTCGGGATCCACGGGAGCGGGCTCAGATTCCACGGGTATAGGCGCGGGTTCTGCGGGTGTGGGCGCGGGTTCCACGATGACAGGCTCCGTGGGTGCGGGCTTGTCTAGCTGAATGGCGCAGCCGGTCAAAAGCCAAAGCGCCAGCCCCGCGCAGAGCAGGCGCGCAAAACAACTTTGTTTCAAAAAATCCTCTCCTTTTCAAAAAGCACGGAAGAAGCAGGCTATTCTACTTCGGTGCGAAGGGTCAGCGTTTCCGGCAGAAAGAAAATTTCCCGCTTCAAAAACAGGGGATAAAAATATGCTTCTTCCAGTTCTTCAAAGGCCAGCCATTCAAACATATGAGTGTGGCGGCGTTCGCATCCCGCAAAACGGGGCCCTTTTTCCCACAGGCCGGTCCGCTCCTGCTCCATTAAAAAGTAAAGGCAAAGCTCATGATACCGCAGCCCGTCCACCTCTTCGGCGAAAAAGGCCTGATTGAGCCACAGCGGGCGGACGATCCGGGCGTCGATCCCCAGTTCCTCCCGTACCTCCCGCAAAACGGCAGCTTCCGCCGTTTCGCCCAACTTGACCCGGCCGCCGGGAAGATAAGAATAGGGCGAGCGTTCGTCGCGCATGGCCAGGATATGACCCTCCTTCAAAAAGAGAGCACAAACCCGGTAATTGAACCTTTGACCGCCGGTTTGGTAAGAAATATCCATTCCGCTTCCTCCTGTTTCAATAACTTACGCGATAACCGATCACCCGGAAGAAGGGAAGCTCTTTTTGCAACTGTAAAAAAGCGGCACGGCTGTCCAGCGCCGTCAGCGAGCCCGAAAGTTCTGCAAAGACGATGTTGATGAGCATTTGATCGTCGTATTCGATGCCGACGGTCTTCACACGGAAAAATTCCACGTTGAACTTGGCCTCCGCCAGCGTGGCCAGCGTTTGGGAAAGATCGCCATACTGGTTCATGCGGATGGCGAAAGCCACGCTGACGATACTGTTGGAATCGTCATTGTAGAGTTTTTGGGAAAAAAGCGCCAGCATTCGTCCGTCGGGCAGGGGAATGAAGGAATTGATGTAGATGGGCTGCTCATAGATCATGCTGTATAGCCATTCAGTGTCGAAAAAACTGTTGACCACCAGCGCGGCAAAATCGCCCTGATTGTCCAGCAGCGCGTCGATGGCGGCCGAAATGGAGTGGCATGGAACAACTTCCATCCCCAGCGCGGCCGAAACGATGCGGGCCATGTCGGCAGGGCAGAGAACCAAACCGTCCCGCCGCAGCTCGTCCACCAGATCAAGCTCATGTGGGAGGCGTAGGGCGGGGTTGTGCTGGATGGTATAGCGATATTGTTTGCCGCGGCTCATGCGCATCAGAGAGCGCCACAACGAGTTGGCCTTAATGGTCAGTTCCGGCGAGAGTCCGGAAGTGACATGGTTCAAAACAGCTTGCTCCCGCTGGCGGTCGTAAATGG
>JAFZPW010000002.1 GCA_017552495.1 Clostridia bacterium
CGATCCTGCAAATCGGTTTGAACTATATCCGGTTTGCCGTGGACGAGCCGCAGTTGTTCCGCTTTCTGTTTCAATCCGGATATGCGGAGGAGCACAGCCTGCTGGAAATGATCGAGTCCGAAGAACTGATCCCGATCCTTGCCGCCATGCAGGAGGGCGCCGGATTGAGCATGGAAAAAACCAAACAGATATTTCTGACCGTGGCGCTGTTTGCGCACGGCTATGCCAGCATCATTGCCAACAACGGTCTGGAATATGATGAAATACTGGTCGCGGAGCACCTGGAACGGGCTTGGAACGGTGCTTTTCTCGCGGCCACACAGGAGGAAAATGAACATGAAGAAACTGTATGAAAAAAGCGAGATCACCTTTGCGATCCTATGGATCGTGATCTACACGGTTGGCATGGGGACGCTGCAAAACAATTTCGGCCTCGATTCGCTGTGGCACATGCTGGGCCTGATCGTGATATCCGCGGCGATGTTCCTGTTCGTGAAGCGGAACGGCCTCATGGAGAAGTACGGTCTTGCCGGATGGGCGAAGAACAGCAAGGCCATGCTGTGGTTCATCCCGCTGTGGCTTCTCTCCTGCCTGAATCTTTTCAGCGGTTTCTCGCCGGATTACCCGGTGCCGGGACTGATTTATGCCGCTGTTTCCATGACTTTGATCGGATTTGTGGAGGAGCTGCTCTTCCGAGGTTTCCTGTTCAAGGCGATACTGAGGGACGGCAACGTCAAAGCGGCTGTCATTGTCTCTTCCGTCACCTTCGGGCTCGGACATATTTTGAATCTGTTTACCGGACAGGATCTGATTGAGACGCTCGCCCAGGTGGTTTTCGCAGTTGCTGCCGGCTTTGTCTTTACGTTTGTTTTTTACAAGAGCGGGAGCCTTTTGCCCGGGATCCTGGCACACAGCTTCATCGACGTATCCTCTGTATTCGCATCCAACGAAGGCTCTCAGCTTCTGAATCTGATTCTGCACATCGCATTCATCGCCGTATCTGCTGCTTACTGCCTGTATCTGGCAAAGCGTGTAAAGACGCCGGCAGCCAACCGGGCAGACGCGCAGAAGGAATCTGCATAACGGGCGAGAGATGCTTCCCCATCCGATCCAAATGAAAAACCGGCGCGACCGCAAGGGTCGCGCCGGTTTCATATGCGTTTGCGCGGGTAATTGCTCCCGCAAAGCGTCCCTTTACGGCGGGCGCCGCAAGGGGACGCTTGTTCGCTCCCGTCACAGCAAAATGATCCCGCAGGCATATCCGAAGGATTCCGGATGATGGAGCGCCATGTTTTGCAGCGACGTTTTTCCGGGAGACTTGCTCTTTCCGGGAAAAAGCGTTTCCATCGCCTGATCCCGATCCGGGCAGTCGCCGATGATCCGAAACCGCTCTGCAAACTGCCGGATCTTGGAATCTTCGGGCAGACGCCGGGTCATCGGCGGATAAAGCATCCAACTGTAACACAAAAACGCTCGATATGAAACAGAAGAGAATTTATCCCGGAAAAAGGCTTCCGCGGCCCGAAACGATTCATCCACCGCCTCCTTTTGCAGATCGGCGTTGTACGGAATGTGGCAGTTCAGCACGGGCGCGCCCGGCGGCAACCATGCTTTTTGCTCCCGGGAAAAGATCATATACGGTTCGCCCAGCGTTTCCTCGTCCAAGTAGATCATCTGAAACGGTTGAAATTGCAGCGTCCCAATCTTGAAAATTTCCACCTGCATGATGTGGCGAAACCAGATCACATCCTCCTTGCTGAGTCCCGGTTTGCCGGTCCTTTTCCGGTACTGCGCCGCCCGCAGCGACACATCCCGGAAGGTATCGAAAATCACCCCGTCGGGAGCGCCCCGCTCTTTGTATGCATCGTATTTTTCCAGTAAAAGCCAGGTAACGGCAGCCAGACGGGTCAGCGGCATCCGCCCGCACAGGAAATAGTCAAAGTTTTCCCCGCAATAAGCTGTTTCGGCAATCGCTTGGACAACGGAACCCCGCTTGTTCCATTTTTTCAAAAGGGCTTGTTCCGTTTCCTTTTCGTAACGCAATTCATCCAACAGTTTCTCCAGCGTCATTCCGTTCCTCCGGTTTTCTCTTCTTTTTTATAGCGAAACGGCTTTCCGCAGCGGAAGCATCGGCACTTTTCACCGTCGAGACCCCGCAGGGGCGCAACCGTCTTTCCGCAATAAGGGCAGCGCAGCTTGATCAGCCGTACCGCCTGGGAGGCGATAAACAGCGCCGCCGTCACAACCGCAAAGACGGCGGTTCCCGCCCGGCGTCCATGGACGGAGCAAAGCATCAGCCCCATCAGCGCAAAGACCGCGCCGGCCAAAAGCGCCCCCGCGATATGCGCCCATCGGCGGGAAAGGAACCGCTCCTCTTCCGTCTCTTCGGGCGGCGGCACGGGCACGGCATCCGCCGCCGCGCCGTTTTCCAGCGTGATCGCCCATCCGTGTCCCGGGGCGGGCTGCGCCTCATACCGGTTGGAAAACCGTCCGGGAAAGAGCGTCAGCAGGACGGCGGCGATGGGCCCGCCATGAGTGACTACCACGGCATCCTGTCCCGCGGAAACCAGCGCCTCCCACGCCTCCAGCACGCGGCGGGTCATTTCCCCGCCGCTCTCGCCGCCGGGACAGGGGTTCTGTTCATTGTCTCCCTGCAGCCACGCCTGATAGGCGGGCTGATCCTGCAGCGTTTCGTAGCTTTGCAGCTCAAAATCACCAAAATCCATTTCGCGGAAGGCGGGCTGCTTTTCCCAGTTTCCGCCGAATAAGATCTCCGCTGTTTTTTCGGTCCGGCGCATACCGGAGGTCAGGCGGCGGAGATTTTCCGTTTCCGGATAGCCTCCCCTGCGCTTCAACGCCCGCAGTTCGGCCTCGCCTTCCTGCGTCAGTGGAAGGTCGGAGCGGCCGCAATACAGTTTTTGACTGTTGGCCAGCGTGGCGCCGTGCCGAATGAGCCAGATCGTCTGCATAAAGCGCCTCCTTATTTCAGCCGCTGGGGCAGACCGCAGAACAGGCGGGTAACGGTGTCGGCCTCGCGGCTGAGAGCCGCCAGCATCCGTCCCGTCGCTTCCCTCCACGCCCGGGTCTCGGCCTCCATGGGGACTACGCCGCAGGAGATGTCGTCGCAGATCAGCACCGCCTGCTTCCATTCTTCCCGCCGCGCCAGGATCGCCTGCTCGGGGGCGATCCCCCGCCGCAGGCAGTTCAGCGCGTATTGCTCCAGACGGCGGACGCAGGGATAAGAAAAATCAGCCCCCGCTTCGGCGGTGCAGGTAAAAATCTCTCCGTCTGAGAAGCCGTAACGCTCTTTTGCATAAGCGGTTTTGCCCTGAAAGGCCCCGCCGATCATCAAATCCATACGTTCCTCCTTACAGCAGCGTCAGCGCCGCCACGCCCGCCAATTCGCCCAGCGTCAGGGCGAAGCCCGAAACATCGCCCGAAACGCCGCCAAGTTGTCTTGTTCCGTACCAAACCGCGATCCAATAGCCGCAGGCCCCCGCCAGCGGCGCAAGCCCGCCTCTGCCCTGCAAAACGGCGGGCAGAATCACGCCAAGCGCCAGACAAAGCAGCGGCAGGATCAGCCGCCCCCACCGGCGAACCTGTTGAAACGCCCCCGCATATTGGCTGGTGTCCATAGGCTTCAGGCAGGCGACGGCGACGGCGGCGCAGGCCCGGGTGACCACGGGCAGCAGGATAAGCGGCAGATAGGCGCACGCTCCCGCCGAGCGCCACAGGCCGTAGCCCGCCATGGCCAAAAGCGCCATGCCGATCACGGCAAAGGAGCCCGTGTGGGGATCCTTGAGAATCTCCCGCCGCTTTTTCAGATCCCGCCGGGAAAAAACGGCGTCGCAGCAATCCAGATAGCCGTCCAGATGGATGCAGCCCGAGAGCAGCCAAGGCGCGGCGCACAAAATCGCCGCCCCCACGCCCGCGGGCAGAGCCAACAGCCGACACAGCCAAAGCGCCAGCGCCCACAATCCGCCGATGACGCCGCCCACCAGCGGCAGACAGGAGATCATCCGGGGCCGGGCCTCCTCGTCCCAGATTTTCACCGGACAGGGCACGCCGCAAAACATCCCGAAGCACATCCAAAAGGCATACCAGGCTTTTTTCATTCGGGAAGCACCCCCTTATGCAGGATCACAGCTCCGGCGCACACCTCGGCCACCGTATCGCAGGCGGCGCACAGCGCCCGGTCGATCTCCGCCAGTCCCCGGCGATAGGCATTGGTCCATTCGTCGTATTGCCCGGCGTCGCTGTAAAGAAAATCGCTGACGAAGACGATATGCTCCGCCCAGTCCGCCAGCCGCAGAAGCGACTGTTTGGCCCGCTGCGGCGCGTCAGGATCGATGCCCCGGGCAGAAAACATCTCGTTTGCCAAAAGGGCCGTCACGCTGTCGAACAGCACCGTCCCCCGGGGTCTTTTTTCCATGGCCGCATGGGGCTCCAGCGGACATTCCACCGTTTCAAAGCCCCAGCCCTCCCGCTCCCGCAGGTGGCGGGCGACGCGGGCTTCGTCCTCCTCGTCATGCGGGATCATGGTGGCTGCGTAATACAGCGGCCCGCTTCCCGCCAGCGTCTTGCTCAGGCGCTGCGCCAGAGTGGATTTTCCGTTTTTCGCGCCGCCCGAAAGAAAAATCTTCATGCCTTTCCCTGCTCCTTCACGGTAAAGGCGTCGCCCCGGCGGATGTCGGCAAGATAGCCGTCGTCGATGGCCGCCTGTTCAAAGGTGGCCATCTCGTTCATCACGGCGCAGGCCGCCTCCACGGTCAAAAAGGCCAGCGGACAGCCGCTCCCCTCGCCCAGCCGCATATCCATCTGCAAAAAAGGTTCCAACCCCAGTTCTTTGACGGCGGGAAGATAGCCCCGTTCAAAAGACACATGCGAGGCGATCATATAATCCCGGGCGTCGGGGCAAAGCCGTGCGGCACACAAAGCCGCCACCACGGAAATAAATCCGTCGATGACCACAGGCAGGCGCTCGGCCGCCGCCCCCAAAAACGCGCCGCACATGGCGCACAGATCGAAGCCGCCCACCTTGGCCAGCACGTCGATGGGGTCGGCGGGGTCGGGCCGGTGAAGCTCCAGTCCGGCGGCGACCACCTGCTTTTTCCGGTCAAAGGCGCCGTCGGTAAGTCCGCCGCCCCGGCCGGTGACCCGTTCCGCGTCCAGTCCGGTCAGCGCCGCCAGCACGACGGAGGAGGTGGTGGTGTTGCCGATCCCCATCTCTCCCACGCCCAAAATCTCCACGCCCTCGGCCTTGGCGATGCAGGCCTGCTCCACGCCGGCCTTCAGCGCCGCCAGTGCCTGCTGCCGTGTCATAGCGGGGGCGCGAAGAAAGTTTTGCGTGCCGTAGGCCACCTTTTTGTCAATTACCTGTTCACAGGGCACGTCGCACATCACGCCCACGTCGATCACCCGCAGTTCGTCGCCAAAATGCTTTGCCAGACAGGATGCCCCCCGTCAGCCCGCGGGTAAGATTGATCGTCTGAGCCAGCGTGACGCTCTGAGGCGCGGAAGAAACGCCCTCTTCGCAAACGCCGTTGTCGGCGCAAAACACCAGAATGCGCCGTTTTTTCACCTGATTATGCACCTGTCCCGTCATGCCCGCCAGGCGGATGGCCAGCGTTTCCAGCTTGCCCAGACTGCGGGGCGGCTTGGCCAGACTGTCCAGATACGCCGCGGCGCGATTCATCACGTCCCGCCGGGCAGTGCGAACGGCGGCAAGCACCGCCGTGAGCATGATTTCTTCTCTGTTTTCCATCGTTTAATCCTCGATCCATCCCAATTCAGTCAAAAAACGGCAGGAGGTCTCAGCCTCCAGCGTTTCCAGCGTCCATGTGGCTCCGGGCGCCAGCTCTGCCAGCAGGGATAAAATTTCTTTCATGGGGATCGTCCCCGAAAAAAGCGGGCCGTGGGTATCCCCCGTGCCGTCGTTGCTGTGCAGATGCACATGGCTGAGCCAGTGCGCCGTGCGGCGCACCCATTCCTCCGGCGAAACGCCCGCCGCCTGCGCGTTGGCATGGCCAATATCAAGACACAAACGCAAACGAGGGTCGTTTACCCGCCGGACGATCTCCAGCGGGACGCAGGGATCGCTTTCCAGCACGTTTTCCAGCACGATGGGCGGCCCCGACGGATGCTCGCTCAGAAACGCCCGCCAAAAATCCGCCGAGCGGTCAATATACCACTCCGGATAATAGATCCGGGGAATATAGCCCGTGTGCAGCACCAGTTTTTCCGCTCCCAGTTTTTCGGCCAGCGCCAGCGCCTGGGCAAAGCGCGCCCGGGTGATCTCGGTGACCCGTGGCTCGATGGCGGCGGTGGAAAGCTCGTTGAATGGCCCGTGAACGATCCGCCGGGAAATGCCAGACAAAAAGCCTTCTTCCCGCGCAAGGGCGTCCGGCGCGTCCATCTCGGCGGCGGTGCAGAACCGGTCGCTTTCGACGCCAAGCCCCCATTTTTCGGCGGCTGCGCGGCAATCCGCGGCCACGGCTGCGATAAACAGTCTGTCCTTCCGATCCACGGCGCACCCCTCCTTTTTCACGCTTTCATTATAGCAAGTTCTTCTTTGGCTGTAAAGCGGCTTTTCCTCTTGCTTTTCCCGCCGATTTTGGCTACAATCATTCCAGAATCATTCTTTGGAAAAGGAGCGATCCCATGATCCGTTTTGACTGCGACTATCTGGAGGGCGCCCACCCCGCCATTCTGCAAAAGCTCATGGAAACCAATCTGGATCAGACCATCGGCTATGGGGTGGATCCCTATTGCGAGGCCGCCGCGGAAAAGATCCGCGCCGCCTGCGCCTGCCCCGGCGCCGCCGTCCATTTTCTGGTGGGCGGCACCCAGACCAACACCACCGTGATCTATTCCCTCCTGCGACCCTGGGAGGGCGTACTCTCCGCCGACACCGGCCATGTCAACTGCCACGAATCGGGAGCCATTGAAGGGACGGGGCATAAGGTGATCGCCCTGCCCGGACGGGACGGCAAGCTCACCGCCGAAATGGTGGAAAACGCGTTTGCGGCGTGGAAGGCCGACGCCTCCTGGGAACACATCGTAAAGCCCGGGATGGTTTACATCTCTCACCCCACCGAGACCGGCACGCTGTATACCCTGTCCGAACTCACCGCCCTCAGCGAGACCTGCCGCCGCCTCCGGCTGCCTCTGTATCTGGACGGAGCCCGTCTGGGTTACGGTCTGGCCGCCGGGGACGCCGACATCACCCTGCCCGACGTGGCCCGCCTGTGCGACGTTTTCTACATCGGCGGCACCAAGGTGGGCGCGCTGTTCGGAGAGGCGCTGGTGCTTCCGGATCCCGCTCTTATCCCCGACATCCGCCCGCTCATCAAGCAGCGGGGCGGCCTGCTGGCAAAGGGCCGGCTGCTGGGCATTCAATTCGATGTGCTTTTTACCGACGATCTGTATTTCAAGCTGGGAAAGCACGCCATGGATCTGGCCAAAATCCTGCGGGAGGGCTTCGCCGCCAAGGGCTATTCCTTTATGTGCGACAGCCCCACCAATCAGCAGTTCCCCATTTTATCTGCTGAACAGATCGCCCGGCTTTCCAAAGACTTCTCCTTCGATGACTACGGCCCCGCCGACGCGCATCACCGTTATGTGCGCTTCTGCACAAGCTGGGCCACCACCGAGGAGAACGTGCAAAGGCTGCTGCAAGCCATCTGAACGGCCGAACCGCCGTCTTGTCAAAGCAAAAAACAAGGTGACCAGGCCAACGGCTTCGTCACCTTGTTTTTTTCACGCCTGCGGCGGCATTTTCTCAAGCAGCCAATGCAGCACGTCGTCCCAGACCTCGGCCTTGAACACCTCGTTGAGCACCTCGTGCCGTCCGCCCGCATAAAGGCGGAGGCGCACATCGGCGCAGCCGGCGGCCAGAAAACTCTGATACGCGCGCTCCACCCCTTTTCCCTCTTCGCCAACCGGATCCATG
Source organism: Clostridia bacterium (assembly GCA_017552495.1). Taxonomy (GTDB): domain Bacteria; phylum Bacillota; class Clostridia; order Oscillospirales; family Butyricicoccaceae; genus UBA4644. The sequence continues at coordinate 7,952 of JAFZPW010000002.1, forward strand.
GATCCGGAAAGAAAGAAGATCGGGGTGTTTTTGTCCATCTTTTTCTGATTTTCCGGATCGGACATAAACAATATGCCGTCCATCATATCCCCGTAAAGGCTCACCGTGGGCAGAAACTGCGTGCCCCGGTCGGCGCAATAGGCGTCCACCACGGCGGGATCCGAGCTGATCCAGTCGTTTTCGGTGCGCCGGGGCTTGAAATTCCTGTTGTAGGAGCCGAAGGCCATCTGCCTGACAAAGGGGCTGCGGTAATGGGATCCCCGCAGCGTTTGCAGGGTGCGGCAAAGCGCACGGCCCATCTTCACCGTGGCCGCCGCCTGCTGACCGGTTCCCGAAAGGATGGCGCCGGCCAATTTCCCGGGATAGCGGATCAGATAGCTTCTTGCCAAAAACGAGCCCATGCTGTGCCCCAGCAGGAAACAGGGCAGGCCGGGATGCTCCGCCGCGATCCTGATCCGCAGCGCCTCCAAATCGGCCACCGCCGTCTGCCAGCCGTTTTTCTCCGCGAAAAAGCCCTCGTTTTCGGGCTCCTGCCAACTCTTCCCGTGGCCCAAATGGTCGTTTGCCACCACGAAAAAGCCGTTTTCCGCCAGAAAAGCGGCAAAATCATCGTAGCGGCCCGCATATTCGCAAATGCCGTGAGCAATCTGAAGAATGGCGCGGGGCTCGTCCTCGCTCTGCCAAACCAAGACATGGAGACGGGTCTTTCCGTCGGTCGAGGGGAAAAAGATCTCATTTCTCTGTACCATACCATCTTCTCCTTTTCCGCAAACTGTGCTATAATTTGATCGGGATTCGGTTATCCTCATTGTAAAACGAAACGGTCAATCCGTCAATCACCGGAGGGAAAAACCATGTCTATGCACGTTATCGCTCTGGATCAGGGCACCACCAGTTCCCGCGCCATCGTCTTTTCCAAGGAGGGCGAGATCGTCAGCCGCGGGCAATATCCCCTTCCCCAGCACTATCCCGCCCCCGGCTGGGTGGAACACGACCCCATGGAGATTCTGCGCACCCAGTTGATGGCGCTGGCCGAAGCTTACGAGCGGGTCGGGCTTTCCCCGGCGCAGATCGCCGCCATCGGCGTCACCAACCAGCGGGAGACCGCCGTGGTCTGGGAAAAGGACACCGGAAAACCCATTATGAACGCCATCGTCTGGCAGTGCCGCCGCACGGCGGAGGAATGCGAGCGTCTGGCGCAGAGCGGCATCGGGGACTACGTCCGCCAGACCACCGGTCTTTTGATCGACGCTTATTTTTCCGGCACCAAGATCGCCTGGATTCTGGATCACGTTCCCGGCGCCCGGGCCCGGGCCGAGCGGGGCGAGCTTCTGTGCGGCACGGTGGATAGCTGGCTCATTTGGAACCTCACCGGCGAACACGTTTCAGACTATTCCAACTGCTCCCGCACCATGCTCTTTGACATCGACCGGCTGCGCTGGGACGAGGAACTTTGCCGCGCTTTGCGGGTGCCCATGCAGATGCTGCCCCGCCCTGTGCCCAACAGCGGGGTTTACGGCTATGTGAAGCCGGGCGTGCGGGGTGCGGAGGCTCTGGCGGGCATCCCCGTGGCGGGAGCCGCCGGCGACCAGCAGGCCGCCCTGTTCGGGCAGGGCTGCTTTGCGGCGGGCCAGGCGAAAAACACCTACGGCACCGGCTGCTTTACCTTGATGAACACCGGTTGCCGCTCGTTGCGCTCGCAAAACGGCCTTCTTACTTCGGTGGGCTGGCAATGCCGCGGCGAGACCACCTATGTGCTGGAAGGCAGCGTTTTCAACGCGGGCTCCACCATTCAATGGCTGCGGGACGAGTTAGGTCTCATCGGCAGCGCCCACGAGACCGATCTTCTGGCGGAATCGGTGCCCGACAACGGCGGCGCCTATCTGGTGTCGGCCTTTACCGGGCTGGGCGCACCCCATTGGGATATGTATGCCCGGGGCGCCATCCTGGGGCTGACCCGCGGCGTTACCCGCGCCCACATCGCCCGGGCCGCGCTGGAGGGCATCGCCTATCAGGTGGCCGATCTGGTGTCCACCATGGAGCAGGATCTGGGTCATCCGCTGGAGAGCCTGTGGGTAGACGGCGGCGCCTCGGTGAGCGACTTTATGATGCAGTTCCAAGCCGATCTGCTGCGCTGTTCCATCTATCGTCCCCGCATGGTGGAGACCACCGCCGCCGGAGCCGCTTATCTGGCGGGACTGGCAGCGGGCGTGTGGAGCGGCGTCGATGAAATTCTGAAAAACCGCCGTCTCGAGCGGGTTTTCGCCCCCGAAATGTCCCAGGACGACGCCCGCCGCCTGCTGGATCAGTGGCACCGGGCGGTGCGCCGCACCCTGCGCTGGACCGAATGATTCCCGGTTGACAAGGCGGCGGATTGCGCCTATACTGAAACTCGAATTCACCTCTGACGGAGGAATGCGCATGGAACAACGGCGATCCACCTTTATGGCCAGCGTGGCCGCGATCTTCAGCTCGCAGCTTCTCATCAAGCTGATCGGCTTTCTTTACAATATCGTTCTGATGAACATCCCCGGTTTCGGGGATCTGGGCAACGGCTACCGCACGGCGGGCTATCAGATCTACACTGTTTTGCTGGCCGTCTCGTCGGTGGGTATCCCCAACGCCATTTCCAAAATGATCTCCGAACGGCTGGCCATCGGGGACGAAAAGGGCGCGGAGCATGTGTTTCGCACCGCTTTGCGGCTGTTTGCCGTTATCGGTGCGGCAGCCTCGCTGCTGCTCTTTGCCGGCGCGGAATTTCTGGCAACAAAGGTCATCTGCCTTTCAGGCGTGGAGCTGACGCTGCGAGCGCTGTCGCCCTCGATCTTCTTCGTCTGCGTCAGTTCGGTGATGCGGGGCTATTTTCTGGGTCACCGCAACGTCCATCCCAGCAACCGCTCGCAGATTCTGGAGCAGATCTTCAAGGCCACGCTTACCGTTCTCTTCGTCTGGCTGCTTACCGAAACCTCGGCTCTGATTATGGCGGTGGGCGCCAACGGCGCCACCTCGGTGTCTACGGCGGTGAGCTTCCTCTATCTTACCGCCACGCTGATCCTGTACCGCCGCCGGGCTCCCGCGAATCCGGCGTCTTCCCTGCGGAGAGGCGAGCGCCGCGGACTGATCCGCAAGATTTTATCGCTGTCCATCCCCATTTCTCTCAGCGCCATCATCACCTCCGTGGCCCGGGTCATCGACACGGCCACCATCTCCCGGGGCATTTCCAAAGCCTTTGCCTCCGGCATTCCCGGGCAGACGGGCATTCCCACGCAGGAGGCGCTGGAGGAATATGCCGCCCTGCTCTCCGGCCGGTTTTTCAAGGCAGACAACATCACCAACATCGTGCTGGCCCTCAACATCGCCTTTGCCACCGTGCTGGTGCCCACCATCGCCGCATCGCTGGCCGTGGGAGACAGAAAGTCGGCCTCCCGCCGCATTTCCTCCTCGTTTCTGCTGTCCATCCTCATTGTCCTGCCCTGCTCCATAGGGCTGATCCTGCTGGCCGAGCCCTTTTTCAAGTTGGTATATCCCGCCGCCTCCATGGGCGCCGATCTGATGCAGTGGGCGGCGGTGGCTCTGATTTTCACCGCGCTGGATCAGACCATCTGCGGCAGCCTGCAGGGACTGGGGCGGGTCTATATCCCCGCTGTGGGTCTGCTGTGCGGCGAGGCGGTAATATATATTCTCAACCGCATCCTCATCCCCATCCCCACGGTGGGGATCTACGGCGCCGCCATTTCATCGGTGGTCTGTCATCTCACGGCCTTTACCGTCTGCTTCGTGGCTCTGCGGCGGGCCATCCCCATGAAGCTCAATCTCAGCCGCTACGTCATCAAGCCCGTGTTATGCACGGCGGTCATGTCGCTGGTGACCTGGGGCAGCTACAAATTGTGCATGCTGGCGCTGCGCTCGGTTTTGATCTCGCTGGCGGTATCCGTCCTTCTTTCCATCGCCGTATATGCCGCCTGCGTGTTCTCCCTGCACATTCTCTCGCCCGCGCAGATCCGGGAGCTTCCCGGCGGCAGCCGGCTCCTGCGGCTGGCTCAGCGATTCTGAGGCAAACCGCTTTTCGTTGAAATCGCAAACAAAAAATGCTCGATCCGGTAGTTTTTGCATAAATCTGTAGAATTTTTATCGAAATCTTAAAATTGGCTAAAATAAAGCGTCCCTCTCTTGCATTGTTTTGAAAAATTTAGTATACTTTTACCGTTGAAAAAAGAACGCCCTCCGCGGTTGTAAAAAGGAGAATGGTTATGGTCAAGTTATCATCGGAAGAAAAGCGCGAGATGTGCAGCATTCTGGCCTCACATCTGCCCAAGATCCGCGAACTGCTGGGCGTCACGCAGGGGACGTTCGGCAGCCTGTGCGGTCTGTCCCGCATCACGATCTCCCGCATCGAAAACGGTTCCGCCCGGATGAACTGGTCCCATCTCACCTCGATCATGTTTGTCTGCGCCGTCAACCGCCGCACGAAAGAATATTTCTACGCCAACAATCTGCTGGGCGTGCGCTTTTTGCAATTTATGCAGCAAAAGGACGCCAACATTCCCCCTGAAACCAACATTGTCATCGATCTGAATGCGCTGCGCGCTTACGCGGAAGAAGTCTGAGTTCTTTCAAGCCCTCTGAAAAACAGCTTCAGGGGGTTTTTCTTATCTGTACCTTTGAACAAACCCGGAACAACGCCGCAGACAGCGGTCTCTTCAAGGAGGTTTTTATGAACGAAAAACAACTGACCGCCGCGCTGAACAAGGCGCTGCGCCGCATTACCCACGAAACCGGACTGGTGGGCGGTGTGGTGAACGTGATTCGGGAGGGCAAAACGGTCTATACCTATCACTATGGCTGGGCCGACCAGGAAAACCGCGTCCCCACCGATCAGGACACGCTTTTTGACGTGGCTTCCACCTCCAAGGCCTGGACGGTGATGCTGGCGGCCCAATGCGTGGACGAGGGTCTCATCGGCTGGGACGACCCCATCCAAAGGGTGATCCCCGACTTTGCCATGATGGACGAATACGCCGGGGCGCATCTTTCGATCCGGGATATGGCGTCGCACCGCAGCGGCCTTCCCGGGCACGATTTCATGCGGGAAAAGATTTTTGGCGACCGGGAAAATCTGATGAGAAAACTGGCTTTTCTGGAGCCCAACGCGGGTTTCCGCGCCAAATATCAGTACAACAACCATATGTTCATCCTGCTGGGTTATCTGGTGGAGCGGCTTCGGGGGATGCGGTGGGAGGACCAGATCCTGCGGTATATCGCGGAGCCCTTAGGCGTCGATCCCATCCGGTTCCGGGGCTATCCGCAGGATATGACGGGAATCACCGCCGCCCTGCCTTATTGCAGCGACGGCTTCCGGGCGGAACGCTGCGGCTATGCCACCAACAACCACAGCGCCCCCTGCGGCGGCATCCGCATTTCCATGAAAAATATGTCCAAATGGATTGCCGCCATGAGCCGGGGCGGCGTGACCGAAAGCGGGGCGCGCCTCTGCTCTCCGCAGCAGTACGCCGAGATCATCGCGCCGGTGATCTCCTCTCCAGAGGAGGATTGCGGCTGGCTGAAAAACAGCAGCTATGCCCAGGGCTGGATCAACGCCGACTATCTGGGCGCCAATGTGATTTTTCACTCCGGCGGGCTGACAGGCTTTTTAACCCAGGTGGGCTTTTTGCCCGAAAAGGACTGCGGCTATGCCATGAGCTTCAACACCGGCTCCATGCCGGGGCATCGGGTGGCCCGGGCCATCGTGCTGGATACGCTGATCCGCGGACGGCCCGAGGACAGCTATGACGGGATGATCGACGCCTGGCTCCGCGAGCGGGACGACATGCGGGCCAGACTGGCCTCCAACGCCGCCGGAGCGCCCGTCACCGCGGAAACGCACCCCTATCTGGCGGGCACGTTCCGCCATCCGGCTTATGAGGACTTTACCATTTCGCCCGACGCGCACGGCGCACTGCGCTTTGCGTACGGCGATTTTTCCGCCCGCCTTGTAAAAGAGGCCGACGGCCGCATCACCGGCTATACCGGCGTGCTGGACGGTCTGATCCCTGCCGCCATCGAACTGCGGAACGCGGGGGACGATCTGCTGCTCAGCGCCCCCGACTGCGGGCAATTTTTGCTATTCAAACGGGAGGCATAACATGAACGAACTACTGCAAACCATGAGCACGGCTCAAAAGGCGGGCCAGCTCTTTCTGATCCGCTGCCCGCAGGAAAACGAGGTCTCCTCCATCGCCTGCTTCCAGCCGGGCGGCGTGGTGCTCTTTTCCGTGGATTTTGAAAACCGCACGGCAGAGGAATGCCTCGCCCGGGTCAACGCCATGCAGGCGGCCGCGCTGATTCCCCTTTTGGTTTCGGCCGACGAAGAGGGCGGCACGGTGTGCCGCGTCAGTCGTCACCCTGCCCTGCGTGCGGAACGCTTTCCTTCACCCCGGGAACTCTGTTCCGCAGGCGGATGGGAGGCAGCGGAGGCCGACGCCGAGGAAAAATGCGTCCTGCTGCGGCGGGTGGGCGTCAACGTCAATCTGGCGCCGGTGTGCGACCTGTCCGACGATCCGGAACATTTTATTTATCCGCGGGCGGTGTCGGGCGACCCCGATACGGCCTCGTCTTTCGTCAAGCGGGTCGTAAAAATTTCGGAAGCGCACGGCGTCGGCACCGTGCTCAAGCACTTTCCCGGCTACGGCGGCAACGCCG
>JAFZPW010000047.1 GCA_017552495.1 Clostridia bacterium
CGGCTACGGCGGCAACGCCGACACCCACGTGGGGGCCTCGGTGGACAAGCGTCCGCTGTCCCGGTTCCGCACCGCCGATCTCAAGCCTTTCGCCGCCGGCGTCGCGGCCGGCTCCAATGCCATTATGATGTCCCACAACATTGTTTCCTGTCTGGACAGGCGGGATCCCGCCTCCCTTTCGCCCCGGCTCCACGCTTTTTTGCGCGCCGAACTGAAGTTTGACGGCGTGATCCTCACCGACGATCTGCAAATGGACGCCGTCAGTCAGTATTGGGACGAGGGCGAAGCCGCCGTCCGGGCGGTTTTGGCGGGCAACGATCTGCTGTGCGCCAGCCGGTGGGAGACACAGATCCCCGCCGTCATCCGTGCCGCCGAAAGCGGCGCTCTGCCCCAAGCCAGGCTGGATGAAGCGGTGCTGCGGGTGCTGCGCTGGAAGAAAAAGCTGGGGCTGCTGGAAACGGTGCGCCCATGACAGAAATCTTTTTTGTGCGGCACGCCGAGCCGAATTCCAAAAACCACGACGAAAAAAACCGGGAGCTTACCCCAAAAGGGTTGGCCGACCGGCGTCTGATCTTGGATTTTTTCCGGGAGCGGGCGCTCGACGCCGTTTTTTCCAGTCCTTACCGCCGGGCCATGGAAACGATCTCCCCGCTTGCCCGGGAAAGGGGGCTGGAAATCCGTCTGGACGAGGATTTCCGGGAGCGGCGCGTGGGCGGCTGGCTGGAGGATTTTGACGCCTTTGCCCGGGCCCAATGGGCAGATTTTTCCTACCGTCTCCCCGGCGGGGAATGTCTGGCGGAGGCACAGACGCGCAGCCTCCGCGCCCTGCGCCGCATTCTGGAGGAATATCCGGAAAAGCACGTGGCCGTGGGATGCCACGGAACGGCGCTGTGCACCGTGATCCACGCGTTCGACCCGTCCTTTGGATATCCCGGTTTTGCCGCGATGCAGGGGTTGATGCCGTGGATCGTACAATTTACCTTTTGCGGGACGGAATGCCGGCGCATTCAGACCTATGATCTGTTTGCAAAATGATCCATTGTAACAGAAAAGCGGAGTGAGCCAGGCTCACTCCGCTTTGTTTTTCACGTTATACTTTTTCGATCCAGCGCAGATCATAAGGCTCGAAGACCGCCTTTCGATAGGCCTCCACGTCCAGTTTGACCCCCGTCCAATCCGAATGGAGCTCGCCGTTTTGCTTGATGAGAATATCGTAAAGGATATCGTAGGTCACGCCGTCGTCCCCGGTCTCCACGATGGTGCTGTATGGCAGGGTCTTGTGATAGGTCATTTCTATGCCGTGATAATCGAAATGGAAACCGCAGCGCATCCGGCAGCCGTCCAGCCCGGTATAGCGAGCCACCCGGCACAGATCGCGGAAGATGGGATCATGCTCCCGGTCATACAGATTTTCCGGCGTGGTGTCGGTGTAATCAAAGCGGAACTGAATGGTGCAGCCCAGCGCCCCGATGCGCCGGATATAGGGGACAAGTCTTTCCTTTGGATAATCCCGGAAAAGCACGCAGTTGACCCGCACGGGGACGGGCATCCGGGCGATGAGGCTGTCGTCGGACTCCACCACATATTTCACCAGATGGCGGGAAACGTTGATGCAGGTAATCTTGTCTTTGTTTTTCCCGGCAAAGGCAAGAATATCGTCTTCGGTGACGCCGTTGAGCAGCGGGAGCGTGGTATTGATATAGATCTTGTGGGTGGCGGGGATGTGATCCAGCATCACCTGCAAGCTGGCAAGATTGGCAAAGGGCTCGCCACCGGTAAAGACAAAATCGCAATAAGGCGTAATGGCGTCCATCACCCGGATGCTGCGGCAGATCGCCTCCACACTGAAGCCCGTCATATCGGCATATTCTTTTTTATTGACGCAGAAGGGACAGTTGTTGCCGCAGTCGTACGGGACGAAAACCGTCACCGTAGCGCCGCCCTCCCGGGTTTTGTAAGGATTGCTCATAGATTTGTTTCCACCGATCTTCCGAAATGGTCTATCCAACAGGACTTTCCAACCTGTAACTAATTTATTTTACCGGACATCCGGCAAATTGTCAAGAGGCAGAAAGGGCGGAACCAGCATCCTCCGGCAGCGACACCGTAAAGGTGCTGCCGGCGCCGGGGGCGCTCTGCACGGCGATCTTCCCGCCGCAAAGCTGCAGCACCCGCCGCACCAGCGCAAGGCCAAGGCCGCTGCCCTCCTGCTTGCGGGAACTGTCGCCCTGATAAAATTTGTCGAAAATATGCCGCATTTCGTCTTCGCTGATGCCGGGGCCCTGATCGGACACCGAAAAAACGGCCTTTTTATCCTCGGTTTTCAGCCGCAGCGTCAGCTCGGGGTTGTCGTCTGCCATGGACGAGGCGGCGTCGGTAAAACGACCGCAGCCCGGCAGAAGCGAAAGACGCTGCCACGAGGTCGCCTGAACGGCCGTGTTCCACGCTTCACCCGTGACCAGTGGATGGCGTTCCAGCGGCTTGAGCCCCAAACCGCTGGTGGCGTTGCACTGGGGATCCAAATCAACGATGAGTGTGTTGAACCCGCTCCGGGCGAAACACGCCCCGAGGTTGATCGCCGTCGTGGTCTTGCCGACGCCGCCTTTCTGGTTCATGACGCAGATCGTCTTCATGATAGGATCTTGGGGAAGGCATGGGATGGAAGGCTTCAGCCATCAA
>JAFZPW010000048.1 GCA_017552495.1 Clostridia bacterium
CGGTATCACTATGTGGAGCAGCTTGAGCAGCTGGGCACGGGCCATGCCGTAAGGATGTGTGAGCCATGGTTCCGGGATTACGAGGGAACGGTGCTCGTCACCTTTGGGGATATGCCGCTGTTCCGGCGGGAGATCCTGGAAAAAGCGTGCGCTTTTCACGAGGCGCAGCGGGCGGACTGCACCCTGCTGACCGCGGAAAACCCTTCGCTGCCCTATTGGGCACGCATCGTGCGGGACGAAGCGGGCCGTTTTGCCCGCATCGTGGAAGCCAAGGACTGTACCCCGGAAGAAAAAACCATCCGGGAGCTGTTTTCCGGCGTGCTGGTATTCAGCAGCCAATCGCTGTTCAGCGTCCTGCCTGAAATCGGAAACAGCAACGCCCAGCGCGAGTATTACCTGACGGAAGTGCCCGAACTGATGGTCCGCCGGGGCATGCAGGTGGAAACCATCATGACCGACGACGGCGACGATCTGCGGGGGGTGAATACCCTGGAAGACCTGGCGCTGGTGGAACAGGTGATGCGGCGGCGGCATATGGCGCCGTAAACCGTAACCAAAAACAGATAAATCGCACCCCGCTTGTCAGCATTCTGCACGAAACTGACAAACGGGGTGCGTTTCATTGTCACGGTTCTGATTGTTCCCGTTTTCGCCGCTTATTCTTCGGCTCTCGCCATGGCTTCCTCAAAGTCCCTGGTGCCGGCGAATACGACGTTGGAATACGGGTTCTTGTGCATCTGGAGGGAGCGCTTGATGATGACCGCGATGCACAGCAGATTGACGCCGATGGAGAGCATGGCGATGAAGCCCTGCATCCGCATATCCGCCGTAATGCCCATCTGGGCAATTGCCTCACCCGCCGCGGCGGTCTTGCCGAGCCCATCGTTGAAAAGTGCGATGGCCTTCTCATAGAGATCCATGGTGGTCACGCCGCCGGCAGCCGCTCCGCCGTAAACGGTGGGAAGCACCGCCGCAAACCTGCCCTTGAGCTGGAAGAGCGGCACCGTCTGCGCCCACATGCACCAAATGGCGAGGGTATTCGCGCGGTTCTGGATCCAGCCGCCCTTGTTCCAAAGCGCGTTGGCCACGGTGGGCGCAAGCAGCAGCGCGAAGCCGCAGTACCACGCATGGGTGGGCAGGTTGAGGTAGGTATATTCGAAGTTCCAGATATCGTAAGCTACGATGAACCAGATCGTCATATCGGGCCAGAGCATATCGGACTTGTTGCGGTCTTTGGAGGAATAGAGAAAGATGCAGCCCGTCATGCAGAAGATGTTGATGAGGCCCGCCAGCGCGTTGAGCACGTTCCACCAGCCGCCGTAAAGGAAAACGCCCTCATTGGACGCCCACCACGTGCCGCTCAGGTTTCCGGAAATGGCCAGGGCGGCGAGGGCCGATTCCATATCGGAAACGTTCGCGATCATGATGTTGGCGGCCACGATGAACCAGGGGAACCATTTGAACCATTTTTCCTTGCCGATGCCCCACTTGTACTTGATCATCATAAACCCTACGCAGCCGATATCGGCGGCATAGAGCTTGAAGTAATGGAACCACCCGTCCATATAGGCGACCGTGGGGTTCTCCCTGCCGCCGAAAAGGCCGAGGTGCGCCAGAATGTAATAGAGCGTCAGCGCGAGGGGGATGGCAACAAATATGGCAATGCCTCCAGCCTTGGTCTTCCTGCCGATTTCATTGAGGATGATGAGCCCGGCAAACGCAAGGCACCAACCAAGGATTTGCCACAGACTGGTAATCTGGAAAATCATACTTGCCTCCTGTGATGTATTTTTTTCTGCGAAAGCATCCCAATAAAGTATATAGTACGATCTGTATTCTGTCAAGCCGTGCTGATGCCGTGCGGCTGCGCACGGGTATTTTTATCTTCTCTCGATACTCTGATTTCTGCAATCAAATCTCGACAATCCCGATACTCTTCAAATATTGATAAGTTCCATCATAGTATTCGGGCAATCGTGTGCTGTCTTCCCAAAAGCCGCTTGCGGTTTTGTTCGGATTCCCTTCCGGCACGCAGATGACCATGCCGGATCTGGCCCGGGTGAGCAGCACCCGATAAGCATTCAGCATATACTTTAACTGTTCCTGTTTGCTTTCGCTTGTCGCGGTTTGTTCGACCCATCTTGTCTGCCCATTGAACCGATAGAAGCGCCATCTGCCATTATCATACCTCATATCGGCGTCCCACAGCAGGCAGGTATAGTCCAGTTCCAATCCCTGGACCTGGATTTCGGTGGCGGCGTCCTCAAGGTAATTGGATGATCTCGTGTCGGCTTTATCCTCAAGGAACCAGTGAACCGCGTTTTCGTCGCCGGACGGCAAAATATGAATTGCCAGCGGTTTGTATCTCGCGGATTCCTTTGTCACCAGGACGCCCGTTCGCTCTGTTCCGCGCACTTTTTCATGAAGCCATTTTCTCGCCTTTGCCATATCTCTCGTCAGAATGATCGGGTATTTGTCTTTGATCTCCTCATATAGCGCCGGAGCAGCGCTATCGAACGATAACAGTGCATGAACAAACGCGGACAGCTTTTCGGCGCGGAAAGAGCGCAATGAAACAGCAAGATGCAAGTCCTCGGAATACGTCACGTTTTGCTTGTGCTTCAAAAGCTCATTTACTTTTCCCTCTGCGTATTCCGCATCAGTCAGCTTCGGAGAAATGTATACGTTCCAATGAGGGAATTTTTCGTTTAATGCTGCGATCCATTCCGAGATTCCCGCTTCTCCCGTATTGATTTCCTGACCGCCGCCGACAAGGCAGACGATCGTTGCCCAGTCCTCCCGCTGGTCAAGAGACCAGATCAGAAAGGCCGCTTCTGACATCGGAAAATTTGGAACTTTCAGCTTGTTGCCGTAGGTTCCGCCTCTTTTGAGATAGTCTGACAATCGCTTATGCGTCCATGAGCGCTGGGCTTCATCGAAGATGGCGACATGCTCAACTTCGCCATATCCGGCCGTTTTCATTTTTACGGCCTTTGCCGGATCAATTTCAAGGACTCCGTTTTCAACGGGGTTCTTAATCTTTGCC
>JAFZPW010000049.1 GCA_017552495.1 Clostridia bacterium
CGCCCGCACTGATCCTCATCCCGGCCCGGCGGCAGACCCGCAGGGTGCGGCGCATCAGGTCAAAATCGCCTTTCCGCCTGGCGAAAGCATCGTGATAGGTTTCTGTTCCATAAAATGTAAAGTTTATATGCTTTACACCATGTTCCCGCAATCCGGCAATCAGTTTTTTCAGTTCTTCATCGGTGCGAAAGGCCATCCCGTCAAACTGGAGATATTCGCCGCCCACCGAGCCTACAGACCGCATAAAGTCCACTGCTTCCAGAAGCCGCGGATGCTCCATGGAATAGCCGAAGGAAAAATGGACGATCAGCTCCGGCCGGTTGTCCCGGAGCCAGCGGATCAGCCGCTGGGCATAGCGGCGGCTTCTATCGTACTCGGCTCCAACGACGCGGCCGTCCCAGGACAAAAGGCAATAGCGGCACCGGTTGCCACAAGGAACACAGAGGGTCTGGATCATCACAGCTTGCGTTTGCATCGGCTTCTCCCTTCGGTAAAAAAGATTTTGAAATGCGCGTTTCGCTCTACCCCACAATGTTTGGAGTTCGTATAGAATACCACTTTTTAATGTTTATATCAAGCGGTTTCTTTCCAAAACAGCCGTCTGCTCTTTTGAACTGTGCGTTTTGCTTTACGCAAGCTGCTCTGCGATCACTTCGGCGCAGCGGGCGCAAAGGCCCTCTGCGTTGTCGGCGACGGTGTGCTTCCAGCAGCGGGGGCACTTGACGCCTTTGGCCTCAGACACCAGCACGCGAACCCCCTCCAGCGGCGTTTCGGCGGCGGTTTCGTAAAGGGTCTTGTCTTCCGTCACCGCTACGTCGGAAACAATAAACACGTCGGCCCACAGATCGGCAAAATGCGCCTGCAGTTCGCCCAGACAGGTTTCGTCCGCCGGGCGATCAGTAACCAGCGTCACATGCGCCTCCAGGCTCTTGCCGATGATCTTGGCGGCGCGAACCTCCTCCAGTTTGGCGTTTACGCCGTCGCGGAGCTGTGTCAGCACCTCCCACCGGTCCATTTCATCCTGCGAAAGGGCATAAGTGTCAAAGACGCCGTTCATCTCATTGAGCAGAATATTGCGGTCGTCGTCGCCGGTCTTGTGGGGCATGGCAAGCCAGATCTCGTCGCAGGTAAAGGCCAAAATAGGGGCAAACAGGCGGGTCATGGTGTCCAGCACCAGCCAAAGCGCCGTCTGTGCGCTGCGGCGGGAAAGGCTGCTTTCGCCGTCGCAATACAGGCGATCCTTGATGATATCCAGATAATAACTGGACAGATCCACCACGCAGAAATCGTTGACGGCATGGGAGACCACATGGAACTCATAATTGTCATAAGCCTCCAGCACGCGGCGGGTGAGATCGTTGAGGCGGGTGACCACCCAGCGATCCAGCGGGAGCATCTCTCCGGATTCAACCAGTTTGTCGGGATCAAAGCCCACCAGATTGTCCAGCATGAACTTGGCGGTGTTGCGGAACTTGAGATAACTCTGGCTGAGCTGCTTGAAGATGTTCTCCGAGCACCGCACGTCCACATGATAATCCGCTGATCCGGCCCAAAGCCGCAGCAGGTCGGCGCCGTATTTTCCGATCATTTCCTTGGGATCGACGCCGTTGCCCAGGCTCTTGTGCATGGCGCGACCCTCGCCGTCCACCGTCCAGCCATGGGTCAGGCACTGTTTGAACGGTGCGCCCTTCCCCAGCGCGCCTACGGCGGTGAGCATAGACGACTGGAACCATCCGCGATACTGATCCAGGCCTTCAATATACAGGTCGGCGGGCCAGAAGCCCTGATCCCGGTTCATAGAGGCGAAATGGCTGGAGCCGGAATCAAACCAGCCGTCCAGTGTGTCGGTCTCCTTTTCAAAGCCGGCGGCCTTGCCGCAGTGCGGACAGGTAAATCCGGCGGGCAGAAGCTCCTCCGCGCTCTTGCGGAACCAGGCGTTGGAGCCTTCGGTTTCAAAATGGCTGGAGACGGCGGCGATGGTCTCGTCGGTGACGATGGGCTCGCCGCAGTCTTTGCAGTAAAACACAGGGATAGGCAGACCCCACTTGCGCTGGCGGGAAATGCACCAGTCGGCCCGCTCGCGGATCATGGAAATGATGCGGTCTTTGCCCCATTCTGGCACCCAGCGCACCTCGTCGCAGGCCTTGACGGCCTCGTCCTTAAAGGCGTCCACCGAGCAGAACCACTGGGGCGTGGCCCGGAAAATGATGGGCTTTTTGCAGCGCCAGCAGTGGGGATAGGAATGCACGATCTCCTCGCTGGCCAGCAGCGCGCCCAATTCCCGCAGGCGGGGCAGAACGTACTCGTTCGCCTTGGAAATATGCACGCCGTTAAAGGCGTCGTCGGTCATGACGCCCCGCTCGTTCACCGGCACGGGAACGCCGATGCGGGTTTTGCCTGCACGATCATAGGCCTGGCAGATAAAGAAGTCCTCGGCACCGAAGCCGGGTGCGGTGTGGACGCAGCCGGAGCCGGCGTCCAGCGTGACATGATCGCCGTTGAGAACCACGGACTCGATATCGGGCAACAGCGGATGCCGCGCCGTCATCAACTCAAATGCGCTGCCGGGCAGCTTCGCCAGAACGACATATTCCTCAATGCCGGCGGCCTTGCAGACACTCTCGGCCAGTTCAGACGCCACGATATAAACCTCGCCGCAGGGCGCCTGCACCAGACTGTAATCCAGATTGGCGTTGAGGCAAATGGCCCGGTTTCCGGGCAGCGTCCAAGGCGTAGTCGTCCAAATGACAAAATAAAGTTTGCTCAGATCGCAATACTGCGCCAGTTTGCCCTTGTCGTCCTGGATGGGAAACTTGACAAACACGGTGGTGCAGGGATCGTCCTGATATTCGATCTCGGCCTCAGCCAGCGCGGTTTCGTCGGAATAACACCAGTAAACGGGTTTTTTCCCTTTGTAAATATAACCTTTTTTGAACATCTCCCCAAAGATCTTGACCTCTTCCGCCTCAAAGGTGGGGTTCATGGTCTTGTAGGGATGTTCCCAGTCGCCGATGACGCCCATGCGCTTGAACCCCTCCATCTGCACGTCGATGTAGTGCTGGGCGAACGCCTGACAGGCCGAGCGGAACTCGGCGGGAGCCATTTCCTTATGATTGAGTTTATTTTTCTTGATGATGGCGGACTCGATGGGCATGCCGTGATTGTCCCATCCGGGGACAAAGGGCGTGTCGTACCCGCGCATGGCGTAAGAGCGGACGATAAAGTCCTTCAGCGCCTTGTTGAGGGCGTGACCCATGTGCAGATCGCCATTGGAGAAGGGCGGGCCGTCGTGGAGACTGAAGCGGGGCTTGCCCGCCTGCTTTTCCCGCAAAAGACGGTAAACGTCGATCTTCTGCCAATGCTCCAGCATCTCGGGCTCCCGCATGGGAAGGCCCGCCCGCATGGGAAAGCCGCTTTTCGGCATATTCAGCGTCGCTTTGTAATCCTGTGCCATTCTTCTTTATCTCCTTGCCGCGCAGAGCGGCTGCCGCGCTGCGGAAATGTTGTTCCTCTTTCAAGGGCAAAGGCAGCGGACAGATGCCCGCCGCCTGAATACGCCGCGTACCGGACAAG
>JAFZPW010000050.1 GCA_017552495.1 Clostridia bacterium
CTACTCCCTCAACCCCCAGGGCTGAAGCATCGGGCCCCATCCGCGGCACGACGATTGTAAAACCTTAAAAAACGGTACGGAGCAATCCGTACCGTTTTTCTGTGTCTTATTGGACCGCAGCTTGCGGTCTGTCAGTCCCCGCCGTTTTCTCCGTCTTCTTCCGATCCAGGATCGGGAGCCTCCGGTTGGGTTTCTCCGGGGTCATCGGGATCTTCCGGTGACAAGCTCTCGCCGGGATTCTCGGGATCCTGTGTCTCGGGCGGATCAAAAGGCCACCAGGTAGAGGGATCAAAAGGATTGAAGGGCGGGGGCTCCGGAATCAGATCCTCTTCGCTGTGCTCGTCGCAAACCACATAGGTGTCGGGCGACGGCTTCATCAAGCCCTGCGCCAGCTCGTCGTCTGTAAGATCATAAGGCGCGCAATATTGCTGATCGCCGATGGAAACAGGCGCCGGATAAGCACGGCGGTAATTCATCAGAGAAACGGTCTGAAGGTTCTCTTCGGGGCAATATTCGTTGGCCACCTTGCCGGTGGAGCCGTCCAGCCGGATCTCCACATGGCAGGCGCAAGTGCGCTTTGGCACGTCTTCTCTGGCGATATACGCCGTGGCAACGCGGCTGCCGCGCACGTCATGGCTGCACAAGTCGTCTGCCAGCAGGCCGCAATCGAGGCAGTAGCTCACCTTCGTCATTTCGGTCTTGATCTCAAAGGAGGCCGGCTCCAGGTTCTGATGCACGGAGCGCATCACACGGGACCACAGCTCCAGCGCGGGGTTGGTGGCAAATTTTTGGAGACTGACCTGTGCGTCAAATCCAAACCAGACCACGCCCGCATAATAGGGCGTGATTCCCGCAAACCAGCGGTCGCAATCGGCGCTGGTGGTACCGGTCTTGCCGCCCACCTCGATGCCGCCGCCCAGCGCCGCCTTGCGGCCGGTGCCGTTTTGCACCACGTTGGTCAAAAGCTGGATCATATAATCCCGGGTCTTCTGCTCCATGGCAACCGTGGTCACCGACTCGTTTTCCAGCAACAGATTGCCATCGGCATCATAGACCTTTGTATAAAGGATGGGAGTCGTATATTTTCCGTCGTTGACGAAAGCGCAATAGGCCGCCGTCATCTCCATCACGGTAACGCCGTTGGTCAGCGCCCCCATGGACAGCGGCGCCACGTCGATGTCGCTGTAAATTTTAACAGTTCCGTCGCTGAGCGTTTTTTCCATAGAATCCACCAGCGAAGTAAACCCCAGATTTTTGCTGGCCCAATGGAAAGAGCGTTCCGGGCCCACCTGCTGCAAAACATCCACCGCCACGGTGTTGAGCGACTTGGCGATACCGGTAAGGATGGTGGTGCGGCCGCTGTAAGTCCTGCTTTCGTTTTTGGGCCAACCTTTACCGTCGCCCCGTGTGGTAAAGTCCTTGGGCGCGTCGTCCACCACCGAGATCGGCGTAATCAGCCCGTATTCCAGCGCGGGGGAATAGACCGTGATGGGCTTGATGGCAGAGCCGGGGCTGCGGGTCGTCTGCGTGGCGCGGTTGAGCACCATATCGCCCTCTTTTTTCCCGCGTCCGCCGTAAAGCGCCTTAACCTCGCCGGTATAAGGATCCATCAGCACCATGGATGCCTGGGGATACGTGCCGTCGCCGCCCAGATCGCCGGGGAAGTTTTCCTCATCCTGAAACACGGCGTCCATCTGCGCCTGAATTGCGGGATCCATCGTGGTGACAATGTGCAACCCGCCGCTGTAAAGGAGCTGCTTGGCCATGTTCTCGCTGTAACCCAATTTGTTCTGAAGATCTCTCAGCACAGCGCGGATCACCTCGTCGGTGAAATAGCTCTGATACTCGCTGTCGTCGGTTTCGCCGGATTCCCCGGTATCTTTATGCGCGATGACCTCTTCCCGCTTGGCCCGATCGTATTCGCTTTCGCTGATGACGCCGTTTTCCTTCATGGTGTAGAGCACGGTAACCCGGCGTTCGGCGTTGGCTTCGGGAAATCGCTTAAGATCGTAACCATAGGGATTGCGAACGATACCGGCGATGGCGGCGCATTCCGCCAATGTCAGTTCGCTGAGTTCCTTATTAAAATAGGTTTTGGCGGCCTGCTTGACGCCGTAAGCCCCTTGTCCGAAATAGATGGTATTCAGATACATTTCCAGAATATCGTCTTTTTCGTATTTCTTTTCCAGCTCCAACGCGCGCATCACCTCGCGGATCTTGCGCTTGACCGAGGTGTCCTTGTCGTCGGTGAGATTTTTGATGAGCTGCTGCGTGATGGTGGAGCCGCCGCCGGTAAAGTCATCCACCAGTCCGGTAAATTTCATGCCGGCGCCGATGGTCCGCTTCCAGTTGACGCCGTGGTGGGTGTAGAAGGTGTTATCCTCCACCGAGATAAACGCGAGCTGGAGCGGCTTGGGGATATCCTCCAGATCCACCCAAACCCGATCCTCGGAGCCGTGGAGCGATTCCATCTCCACCGACTCTCCCGTTTCGGGATCCACATAATACAAAAAGCTGGTCTGGTTCAGCCGGTAACTGTCCAGATAGATCTCCACATCGTCGCTGACGTAGCGATCAATGTATACGGCAAAGACGGCGACGCCGATGGCGGCCGTCGTCATTCCGATGAGCATGATCGTCAAAAGTGTCAGCAATATGGCACGGCCGATCCGCGGCCGTCTTTTCTTTTTTCGATTTTGGGCTTCAGCCATAAAACCGCTCCTTTCCGAAACGTGCGCTGGGATCATAGCATCCGCAAAGCGGAAAAGCCTGGTAAGGCATAAAAAGATACGATATCACTGTACCACAAGTTCCGCAAAAAATCCATCCCTTCCGGCGTTTGATTTCATAAAATTCACGATTTGTTCGATGTTATGTGGGAAAAAGCATAAAAAACGAATCTTTGGGAAAGAATTCGAGTAACGAAATCAAAAGGAGGCTTTTTTATGAATCGCCGCATTTCTCTGACTGCGGCAGCGGGACTGGCGCTGATTGCGGTGGTGCTTGCGCTGACGCTGCGCGCCCCATCTCCCGCGCCGCCGGCCGACGGCGCCGTGCAGCCTGCCGCCACCGAACTGCCGCTTTCCCTTCCCGCAGAGTCTTCCGCCTCCGAGGGCTGGCGCGTCGGAATTTACGAAGGCCATGTGGCGGTTTTCTCCGTCGGAAGTCAAACGCCGGATCAGATCCTGGACACGGCGGTGGCGTCGCTCCCCTATGCCGATCGGGAGGCG
Source organism: Clostridia bacterium (assembly GCA_017552495.1). Taxonomy (GTDB): domain Bacteria; phylum Bacillota; class Clostridia; order Oscillospirales; family Butyricicoccaceae; genus UBA4644. Next base: position 3,231 of record JAFZPW010000050.1, read on the forward strand.
CTGCGCCGGGGCATCTTTGTCACCGACCGGGAGGCGCTGGCTGCGCTTCTGGAGGATTATGACGGATAACGTCTCCGGCTGAACGTCCAAAACCGGTGCTTTTTTGTCCGCCTTTCGCATATGGTAGCAATGCGGAGGTGGCAATATGAATATCTACACGTTCAAGCTGACAAAAAAACACATCGTGGCGGGGATTCTGCTGATTGCGGCGCTGGTGGCTCTTTTGATCCTTTTGGCGCCTTCTGGAAGCGCGTCCGCCGCTTCCACCGTCAAGATCAAGACGCAGGACGACTGCGTCCGCTGGCTGGCCGAACTTGGCTATCAGGTAAGCGGCGAGGGTGTGCAATCCCGGCAGGTGACCATTCCCAAAACCTTTGACGCCGTTTACGAGACCTACAACGAAATGCAGCGGGAATGTGGCTTTGACCTGCTGGATTACGCGGGGAAAAAGGTAACGCTCACCACCTATCGCGTAACCAACTACCCCTATGACGAGCCGGTGCTGCTGGATGTGCTGGTCTACAAGCACAAGGTGGTGGGCGGGGCCGTTTACACCGCTGCGGTGGACGGCTTTATGCACGGACTCAAGCCGCTGGAGGAAAAAAGCGAATAACGCCGAAAATCATCCCGAAGGGGCTTCCATCGGGGTGATTTTTGTATTATACTGGTCTCGGTGCAAAAATGTTCCGAAGGAGGCGCTTTCATGCAAAAACCCACGCTTTTGGTGCTTGCCGCCGGGATGGGCAGCCGTTACGGCGGTCTCAAGCAAATCGATCCTCTTGGCCCCCACGGCGAGATCATTCTGGATTATTCCCTTTACGACGCCCTGCTCTCCGGCTTCGGCAAGGTGGTCTTTCTCATCAAGCAGGAGCTGTTCGACACCTTCCGCCAAGGGATCGGCCGCCGCTTTGAAAACCGGATGGAGGTGGACTATGCCTTTCAGGAACTGTGCGATTTGCCGGAAGGCTTTTCCGCGCCCGAGGGACGGGTCAAGCCTTGGGGCACCGGCCACGCCGTCTATGCCGCGCGAAACAAGCTGAAGGGCGCTTTCGGCGTCATCGGCTCGGATGACTTTTTCGGCCGCGACACCTTTTCTCATCTGGGAGCCTTCTGCGCCCGGGAATGTGACGGGACACATCTGGGTATGGTAGGCTTTCGTCTGTGCAACACCCTCAGCGAAAACGGCAGCGTTTCCCGCGGCGTCTGCGTGTGTGAAAACGGCTTTCTCCGCTCGGTTACCGAGCGCACCGCCATTACAAAAGAGGCCGACGGGCGGATCGTCTTTGCCGAAAACGGCGAAATCTTCCCGCTGGAGCCCGAGACTCCCGTTTCCATGAACGTCTGGGCGATGCACGCCGATCTCTTCCCCGCCATGGAAACGGATTTTGCCCGGTGGCTGGCGCAGGAGTCCGGCGACCCCATGAAGCGGGAATATTATCTGCCCGCCTTTTTCGACCGGATAATCCGGCAGGGCGCTGTGACTGTGAAAGTGATGGACACCGCCTCAAAATGGTATGGCGTCACCAACCGGGAGGACAAGCCCGCCATTCAAAGAGCGCTGGCCGCCATGCACGAAAACGGCCTGTATCCTCCTCTGCTATAAAGCAAATCGTCTTTTCACAAAAAGCAAGCCGGACGGCCCGCAGGCCGTCCGGCATTTTCCTGTCCGGTCAGAACGATTATTTCACCAGATTCATGGTGTCCAGCGCGATCATCAGCTCTTCGTTGGTGGGGATCAGCAGAACCTTGACCTTGGAATCGGGGGCGGAGATCACGGTCTCTTTGCCGCGAACCTTATTGGCCTCGGGATCCATCTTGACGCCCATAAACTCCAGGCCGGAGGCAATGGCCATGCGCTGGCTGGCGGAGTTTTCGCCTACGCCGGCGGTGAAGATGATAACGTCCACCCCGCCCATAGCGGCGGCATAAGCGCCGATGAGCTTCTTAACGCCGTAGTTGAACATATCCACAGCCAGACCGGCGCGCTCGATGCCGTCCTTAAAAGCGTTCTCCAGATCGCGGAAGTCCGAGGAAATGCCGGAAATGCCCTGCACGCCGGACTTCTTGTTGAGGATGTTGAGCATCTCCTCGATGGTGTAGCCGCGGCGCTCCATCAGATATTGGATGATGCCGGCGTCCAGATCGCCGGAGCGGGTGCCCATCAGAACGCCCGCCAGCGGAGTGAAGCCCATGGATGTATCCACGCTCTTGCCGCCGTCCACGGCGGTAACGGAGGAACCGTTGCCCAGATGGCAGGAGATGATCTTCAGTTTCTCGATGGGGGTGTCCAGCATGGCGGCGGCTCGCTGGGAAACATATTTGTGAGAGGTGCCGTGGAAGCCGTAGCGGCGCACTTTGTCCTGCTCGTAATATTCATAAGGCAGGGCGTACATATAGGCCACGGGAGGCATGGTCTGATGGAAGGCGGTGTCGAACACGGCCACCATGGACACGCCGGGCATCAGCGCCTGGCAGGCCTTGATGCCGATGATATTGGCGGGATTGTGCAGCGGAGCCAGCGGGTTGCAGTCTTCGATGGCCTTCATCACCTCGTCGTTGATGACCACCGACCTGGCAAATCTCTCGCCGCCATGCACCACGCGATGGCCCACGGCGTCGATCTCCTTCATGCTGCCGATCACGCCGTTTTTCGGATCCACCAGCGCGTCGAGCACGGTCTTGATGGCCTCGTTGTGGGTGGGCATGGCCACGTCGACGGCGTCCAGTTTTTCCTTGCCCGCGATCTGGGGCTTATAGGTGAATTTGCCGTCGATGCCGATGCGCTCGCACAGGCCCTTGGCCAGCAGATCGCCGGTTTCGGGATTGAGGAGCTGATACTTCAGAGAAGAACTGCCCGCGTTGATAACCAGAACATTCATAGTTTTTGCACACTCCTGTATTTCATATTTTCGGTTTTTGTGGTATATTGAAAAAGCCAACTTTTATATTACACGATTTTTTCGTTGTTTACAAGACTTTCGGAGGTTTTTTATGCGGATCTGCGGCGTGGTAGCGGAATATAATCCTTTTCACAGCGGACATGAACATCATCTGGCGGAGATCCGGCGGATGCTGGGCGAAAACTGCGCGGTGGTGTGTTGTATGTCGGGGGATTTTGTGCAGCGGGGCGAGGCGGCGATCCTGCCCAAACACCCGCGGGCGCAGGCCGCCGTTTTGAGCGGCGCCGATCTGGTGGTGGAGTTGCCGCTCCCCTATTCCCTTTCCTCCGCCGAGGGCTTTGCGGAAAACGCGCTGCGGATCCTCAGCGGACTGGGTGTGCTCACCGACCTGAGCTTTGGCGCGGAGGACGCCGATGAAGCCCTGTTGCGGGAGACCGCCGGCATTTTACTGGAGCACGACACGGTGGCTGCCACGCTGGCCAATCTGAAAACCGGCGTTTCCTATGCCGCCGCCCGAGAACGTGCGCTCTATGCCCGCATCCGCCAGCGGGCCGACGTTTTGAAAAAGCCCAACAATATTTTGGCTGTGGAATACTGCAAGGCGGTGCAAAAGCAGCAGCTTTCCCTCTCGCTGCTTCCCATAGTCCGCAAAGGCGTGGGTCACGACCAAGGGCCGGAAGACGGCGACGGGCCGGTTTCCGCCTCCTATCTGCGGAGCCTTTTGCGAAACGGGAATTTTCAAGAGGCGGCCCGCCGGATGCCGGAGGGATGCCGGGACGTTCTGCGAAACGCCGTGGCAGAGGGGCGCGCCCTTTTGGATGACGAACGCCTGGAATGCGCCGTCCTGTCGCAGCTTCTACGGCTGGAGCCCAACGATTTGGCCGCGCTGCCCGGCGCGGCCGAAGGTTTGGAGCATCGGCTGTATGCCGCCATCCACGCCTCCCGCACGCCGGAGGAAATCGCCGCGGCGGCCAAAACCAAGCGTTATGCCCTGTCCCGCATCCGCCGGATGCTTTGCTGCGCCTGGCTGGGAATCACAGCGGCCGACGCCGCCATCCCCGCGCCTTATATTCGGATTTTGGCCTTTAACGACAAGGGCCGCGAAGTCCTCGGACTTGCCAGAAAAAAGGCCGTGCTTCCTCTGATTACCAAGCCCGCCCACACGGAGGATCTGTCGCCGGAGGCCAAACGGATTTTTGCGCTGACGGCCCGGGCGGCCGATCTGTACGCCCTGACCCTGCCCGCATGGCGTCAAGCCCGCCCAGGCGACGACTGGCGGCAAAACGCGGTGTATGTGCGCTGAACCGGAAAAGAATCCTTCGGTTTTTCCACAAAAAAACGCCGGTTTTTTCCGAAAAAGCCTTGACTTTTTTCAGTTTCATAAGTATAATAGAAAAGCCGCATTGAACGGGTCTTTGAAGTTGACCTCGGTCACGCCCCTAAAGCGAGCCCGAAATGAAGGAGAGGTGCAAAGACAATGTACGCAATCATCAAGACCGGCGGAAAGCAGTACAAGGTTTCCGAGGGTGACGAGATCTATGTGGAGAAACTGGATCTGGAGGACGGCGCGGCCGTGGAGTTCGAGACGCTGATGGTCGGCAACGACGGCGCTCTGACCATGGGCGGCAAGGTCACCGGCAAGGTGGTCAAGTCCGGCAAGCAGAAGAAGGTCATCGTCTACAAGATGAAGCCCAAAAAGAACTACCGCAGAAAACAGGGTCACAGACAGCCTTATACCAAGGTCGTCATCGAGACCATCGCGTAATTCACACTACAAAATCGGAGGTGCAATAGAATGGCTCATAAAAAAGGTGTCGGCTCTACGAAAAACGGCCGCGATTCCGAGTCCAAGCGCCTTGGCGTGAAGCGTGCTGACGGTCAGTTCGTTCTGGCAGGCAACATCCTCGTCAAGCAGCGCGGCACGAAAATTCATCCGGGTACCAATGTGGGCAGAGGCAGCGACGATACGCTGTTTGCTCTGGCCAACGGCACGGTTCGCTTTGAAAAGTTGGGCCGCGACCGCAAGCAGGTCTCGGTTTACGAAGACGTGCAGCAGTAATTTGCTTTGTGGCTCTGCCTCCCGGGTGTAAATCCGGGAGGTTTTCTTTTGTCCGGAACGGGCGGATTTTCCCCCTTCGGGAAATCTTTCCCGCGTACTGGAAAAATCAGAAGCAATATGCTATACTTGAATCAAAAAAATCCATCGAAGCAAGGAAGGATGACTATGTTTGTTGATGTTGCAAAGATCCGCATCAAAGCCGGACGGGGCGGCGACGGTCACATCGGATTTCACCGGGAAAAATATGTGGCCTCCGGCGGGCCTGACGGCGGCGACGGCGGCCGGGGCGGAAACATCGTCTTTACGGTAGACCGCCATATGTCCACCCTGCTGGATTTTCGCTACAAAAAGAAATACGCGGCGGAGAACGGCGAGCCGGGCGGCACCAAGCGCCGCTTTGGCAAGGACGGCGCCGACACCGTAATCAAGGTGCCGCTGGGCACGTTGATCCGCGACGGCGAGACCGGCGCGCTGCTCCATGATATGTCCGACGACGCACCCTTTATCGCGGCGCGGGGCGGTCGGGGCGGCTGGGGCAACGCCCATTTTGCCACGCCTACCCGTCAGGCGCCCCGCTTTGCCAAGCCGGGTCTGGAGGGCGACGAGCGATTTATCGTGCTGGAACTGAAACTCATCGCCGACGTGGGTCTTATCGGCTTCCCAAACGTGGGAAAAAGCACGCTGCTCTCCATGATTTCGGCGGCCCGGCCCAAAATCGCAAATTATCACTTCACGACCCTCCAGCCCAATCTTGGCGTGGTATTTGTTTCCGAAGGTTCTTCTTTTGTGTGCGCCGATATTCCGGGCATCATCGAAGGCGCCGCCGAGGGCGCGGGTCTGGGGCACGATTTTTTACGGCATATCGAGCGTTGCCGTCTGCTGGTGCATCTGGTGGACGTTTCTGGCAGCGAGGGCCGTGACCCGGTGGAGGATCTGGAGACCATCAACCGGGAGCTGGCAGATTACAGTCAGGAGTTCTCCCGCAGACCCCAGATCATTGTGGCCAACAAGTGTGATATTCTGGAAGCGGGATCGGACAATCTGGCCCGTCTGCAAAAAAAGGCCGACGCGCTGGGCTGTCCCCTGCTGCAAATGTCCGCCGCCGCGGGTCAGGGCGTAAAAGAACTGGTTTATGCCGTCTGGAACAAGCTGGAGACCCTGCCGCCGATCGAGGTCTTTGCGCCCGAAATGTCGGTGGAAACTCCGCCCGATCTGACAAGCGAGCGAGATATTCACATCACCCGGGGCGACGACGCCGTTTTCTACGTCACGGGCGCCTGGGTCGAGCGTATCGTCAATTC
>JAFZPW010000051.1 GCA_017552495.1 Clostridia bacterium
CCCGCAAAAGGTTGGACTCGGCGCCCTGTTTGGTGGAACTTCCCACCTCTTCGTTGTCAAAGATGCAGCAAACGGGCACGGCATGGCTCTCCTGGGCCTGCAAAAATCCCTTCATACAGCCGAAGGCGCATTCCACATCGTCCAGCTTGGGCGAGGCCAAATATTCCTCCGCCGCCCCCAGTACGGCGCCCTCCTGCCGGCAATACAAAAACAGGTCGTGTCCCAAAATGTCCGCTTCCGCAACACCGGCCGTCTCAGCCACCAGCTTCATAAAGCCGCCCTGAGCCTCCGTCCCGCCGTAAAGCGGCAGCGTGTCCACATTGGCCAAAAACTTTTTTCCGTCGTTTACCGTCCGGTCCATATGGATGGCCACACTGGGGATGATGAGCAGATCCCGGTCCACGTCCACCAGCTTGACCGCCAGTCCATCCTTCTCCCGCACCAGCAGCCGACCCGCCACCGAAAGGGGTCGGTCCAGCCAGGAGGACATAATCATCCCGCCGTACTTCTCGGTGCTCAACTGGACATAATGCCCGGCCGAGAGCTTTTCGGGATTCTGCTTGATCTTGAACGAGGGCGAATCGGAATGGGCCGCCGCCAGCATAAAGCCGCCTTCCGGCTTGTTCGGCACGCGGAAAGCGATAAGCGACGAGCCGTTGCGGGTCACGAAATACTTCCCGCCGGGCTGGATCATCCAACGGTCGGTCTCCCGCAGTTCGCCGTAGCCCTGCTCCAGCAGCATGGCGCGGAAATTGCCGATCACATGAAAGGCGCTGGGACTTTTCCGAATAAAGGTCAGAAGTTCCTTTGACAGTTTTTCCATATGTTGATCCTCCGTTTCGGTATGTTCGATATGTTCAGCATATCATGTTCCGCGCCCCTTGGCAAGTCAAAATCCTACTTGCACCGTCCGCCCGTTTCTGCTATACTGAAGAAAATCTTTTTCACCCCCGTTTCCTTTCCCCTTTCCCTTGGGAGGTTTTTATGAAACTCTTATTCAAGCAGCGCTTCTTTTCCTGGTTGGACAGCTATGATATTTTTGACGAAACCGGCTGTATCGTCTACACGGTCAAAGGTCGCGTTTCCTGGGGCCACAAGCTTCAGATCCTCGACGCCGACGGCTATCCCCTTGGCATGGTCAAGGAACAGGTCTTCCGTTTTCTTCCCCGTTTTGATTTTTACGAAGGCGAAGCCCAAATCGGCACCCTGAAAAAAGAATTTACCTTCTTTCGCCCTTCCTTTACGCTGGATTTCAACGGCTGGCAGGTGGAGGGCAACTGGACGGGCTGGGATTACAGCATTACAGACGCGCAGGGCTTCCATGTCGCCGCCGTGACAAAGGAGCTGTGGAACTGGACGGACACCTACTGCATCGACGTAGCCGATCCCCGCGACGCCCTGTACTGTCTGATGATCGTCCTGGCCATCGACGCGGAGAAGTGCTCCAGCAGCAAGTAAACCTTTCCCACATCCCGCAGCAAGTAAGCCTTTCCCGCAGCCTTGACTATCCGTTTGTTTCGTGTTATACTTTTTGCGCTGTCCGCAAAGCGGCGTCGCGTTCCGTTTCGCGGATAAATACTGTCAAGGAGTATCCAACATGAAAACTCATTTCAGAATCATCGCCGTTCTTGCCGCTTTGCTGGCTGCGCTCTTTGTTCTCGCTTCCTGCGGAACCTCCGCCCAGCCGAGCGCGCCCGCGCAACAGCCTCAGAACGCCGATCCGGCCCCCGCGCCCGCCGAGTCCTCTCCCGCCGAGTCCTCTCCCGCCGAGTCTGCCCCGCAGGGCCCCTCCTTCGCGGATTCCATCGACAACGACGGATACGAGAAGTTCTCTCAGCTTGAGATCGGTATGACCGAGAGCGACGTGCAGGCGATCCTGGGCGATCCTGTCCGGGTGGACAAGGCCTATCATTACTACAATGCAAAGGTCAATTCCCGGGATATCGAGATCGAGGTCTGGATCAATACCGTCAGCGGCCAGGTGGTCTATTTCTATATCCCCATCTATAAAAGCGATTACCGCGACGCCTTTTACGACAACGATACCGATCTCTCCGGTGTGAACGGTCTGGAAAACGGCACGATCAAAACCTACGACGACTGTGTCCAGGCTTTCAAAACGTCCGGCTATCTGACTTCTCTGGACGACGCCGGCGCGGCCGACTATCTTTGGGTCAATTCCTACAGCGGCTATATCCAAGTCAGCTTCCGCGCCGACGGATCGGTGAAATCCTACAACGGCTTCTGTTGATTTCCCGTTTTCTGCGGACGCTGTCCCGCTCAGGAGGTGCTTTTCATGAGATCCTGCCGCATCACCGTGGTCAAAACGGCCTTTTACCCCGATCTGGCCGCCCGCTATGAAAATCCCATCTCCCACGCCTGCGAGATGCGCGAGGGACAGGTCTTTCTTTCCCGCGACGGCGGGATCCCCGCGGGCTTCTGCGCCAGCGCGTGGCAGAATCTCCAGCCCTTTGTTTTTGCGCTGGCAAGCGGCGCGGAAAACCTGTACGACGGCTGGATGCGCGATCCCCGCTCCGCCGTCATTTCCTGCAACGACGGCATCCGCCCCGTCAGTTTTCTCATTGAGGCTCTCGACACATGACCGCAACGCAAAACCGCCTCTCCGGAAAGCACCGGAGAGGCGGTTTTTCTTGTTTGTTTACTGCTCGTTGAGATAGCGGCAGGCCGCCAGCGCGGCGGCGGCGCCGTCGGCCACGGCAGTGGTCAACTGCCGCACGCCCTTGCTGCGGCAGTCGCCCGCCACATAAATGCCCTCGGTTTTGGTGAGGCACCGCTCGTCTGAATCAAAATATCCATAAGAATTGAGCGCCGCCAACTGGGCAAACGGCTCGTTTTCGGGAATCAGTCCAATGGCCTCAAACAGGCCGTCGCAGGCGATTTCCCGTTTCTCGCCGGAGGCGCGGTCCTCGATCTCCACGCCGGCAAGCCCGTTTTCGTTCCGCAAAAACCGGTTGATCTTCACATTGGTAAAGCCGCTGACGTTTTCTCTGGCAAACAGCACGTCCTGCAAGCGCTGCTCGCCGGTATAGAAGGGCAGATCCTGCAGCATAATCACCTTTTCGCACTTTTCCGCCAGCAAAATAGCCTCTTGCAGCGCGGAATTGCCGCCGCCGGCCACGCAAACGGTCTGGCCCGAATAAAAATCGCCGTCGCACACCGCGCAGAACGAGATGCCCTCGCCCACCAGCTCATATTCGCCCTCCAGACCCAGCATCCGGTGCTTGACTCCGGCGGCCAGGACCACGGTGCGGCCCTCATAAGCGCCGCCCTCTTCGGTTTCCACGATCTTGACCTTGCCCTCGTCCCGTACGGCGGTGACCTTTTCGATCTCGATCTCGGCGCCCTGGGCCAAAATCTGCTCCAGCATCTTGTCCGCCAGCTCGTTGCCGCTGATCGACAGCGACCCCGGGAAGTTCTCCACCTTGGGGGAATGCGTGATCTGCCCGCCAAAGCCGGCCTTTTCGATCACCAAAACCGTCTTGCCGTTACGCAGGGCATAGAGCGCCGCCGTCATTCCGGCGGGGCCGCCGCCCACCACGATCATATCATACATCGTTTTCATCCTCCCGGCGATCAGCG
>JAFZPW010000003.1 GCA_017552495.1 Clostridia bacterium
CGGCGGCGACGATCTGCAGCCCCAGTCGGGCGGCTGTGCTTTCAAAAGCGGCTTTTACCCCTTCGGAATAATCGGAGCCGGTCTCATAGAAGATGGCCGCCGTTTTTGCGCCCAGTTTATTGACGGCGTAATCCGCCATTTTTTCGCCTTGGAAAGGATCAATGAAGCAGGAACGAAAGACGTTGTCGCGGATCCCGCTGGCAGGATCGTCCGGATCGATGACGGTAACGCCTTCGGCGGTGGCTGAAGCGGTGACCTGCGGCACGCCAGCCTCATAAGTAGCGTCCGCCAGCGCAATGGTCGCACCCGTGAGCACCGAGCCAAGCACTGCGGAAATATGCTTCTCCATGGCCAGATTGAAGGCATTTTTAGATTCGACGCCGTCGGCTTTGTCGTCATATTCAAGAACCGTAATCTTTTTTCCGTTGATGCCTCCGTTGGCATTGACTTTGTCGAAATACATCATGGCGGCGTTGCGGACAGGGATTCCGTATTGGGCATAGTCGCCGGTGGTGTTGGCGATCAGCGCCACGACAATTTCATTTGTTCCGGAAGATTTGGCGCTGTTTCCGCCGCAACCGGCCAGCAGGGTCATTCCCACGAGGGCGGCCATAACGATTGCGAGTGCTTTCTTTTTCATTGTAGTGTTCTCCTTTTTTGTTGTGATCTATACAAAAAATGCGGCTCCGCCTCAGCGGAACCGCATTCTGCATACAAAAATCATGCAAAAATCCGCTTTGGCGGGGAGGCTTTACTCCCGAGGCTCAGTCGAAGAAGCGTTACTTCCGCGACGATAACGATCACGAAAAGAGAACGCATCATCAGCCCTGCAAAAATGGACGCCGGCAGAATGGCGTCCAGATTCAGGCTGATATAAGCGCAGAAAGAAAATGCCTTCGCATGGGAGGCAAAAGCAGCGGATCGACAGGCTTTTCCGGCCATATGCTTCATAGACATTTCCTCGCTTTACTTCTTTGCTGTGCTAAAATTGGAAAAGATTGTTTTTATTATACCCCGGGCGATTTCAAATGTCAAAGCAAAAAAAGAAAAAAATAAGCACGAAATTCGAAAAAATATGCAAGCGTTTCTTGTGCGTTTTGGACAATGCGGGCACACCGGCTTGCCATATGAAACCTGGGCGAGATTTTCCGGCTGATACGGGAAAATAAGAGAAACAAAAAGATCCCACGGAGTGATTCCGTGGGATCCTTGGCTGTTAAAACAATCAGACCTGGGAGAGGCCAAACTTGTTGAAGGAAACGGGAAAGGCGGTCTTTTGTCCGTCGAGCCATTCGTTGTAGCTCTGGCTCTCCAGTTTGCTGCGGATGGTGGTGAGATAACGGGGACCTTCGTTTTCCACAAAATACATCACATGATAACCGTAATCGGTTTTCACGATCCCGGTATCACCGGGCTTGCGGCTTTCGTCAAAGCACCATTCTTGGAACTCTTCCACCATCTGGCCGCGATAAATGTGGGTGTACAGACCGCCGCTGTCGGCGTTGCTGTCGGCACTGTATTCCTTGGCCAGCTCGGCAAAGGAGTCCTCGGTGGCAGCGCCGGACTTCCATTGTGCCAGCACGTCTTCCGCAGACTTTTTGGCGGCGGCAAGCGTGTCCTCATCGGCGGAGGAATCGGCCTTGAACAGGATGTGGCGGACGGCAACTGTGGGATCTTCGTTGATGTGCCGGTCGAGGAAATAGAAGACAGAATAGCTGCTTGTGGCTTCGTCTTCCACCACGGCCTTGTCGCCGGCGCGGCGGCTCTCATTCGCGGCCCAGCCGGAGCCCGCGGTGGCGGCAGAGGTCAGGGAAACATCCTCGTTCAGCCAGGTTTCCCGAACGGTCTCGTCGGCGGCTTCGGCATATTCGGCCGCCAGAGCGTCAAAGTTGCTGCCGTCGTCGGCCAGCGCGGCCAGGAAGGCGTCTGCGGTCTGTTTGGCAGAAGCCTTTGCCAGTTGGGTCATGGTCTCGGCCTCGGCCTCGCTGGTGGGCGCACCTGCCTCGGCGCTGCCCTCGGTGTAGGTATAGGTCTGATAATTCACCGTATAGCGGTAATAATCCACCACGGTGAATTCCTCGGTGTTTTCATTGAAATAGGCGTTCACATCAGCGTCAGAGATGTTGAAGCCGTCGATCAGCGTCTTATAATAGGAGCCGGCGACCACACGCTTTTCAAAATAACTGTGAAGGTCGTTCATGGTAATGCCGGAACCATAAAGGGCGCGGATATAACGCTTGGCATCGAGCTTGGTGCCGTAATGCTCGTTATAATGCTCGGCGGCATCGGCATAGGCGGCCAGATTGTTTTCCACCTGCGCCTTATCGTCCTCGGTCATTTCATAGCCGCTCTGCCGGGCGCCCTGATACAGCAGGCTGATCTCGTAAGCGGTCTGCTCTGCGGAAGAGAGAAAATATTCCTTCCAGGTCTGCGAGCCGTCGAACAGCGAGGGCTGCGATTCAAAAGAAGAGGAAGAGGTGTCGTAACCGTAGGCCGAGAGAACGTCGCCATATTGGTTCAGGAAATTGTCTCGGGTGGTGACGTAATAGGCGCGCATCTCCATAGCGGAGACGGTATCCTTGCCCACCGTCATGGCAGTGGCCTTGCGGGCGATGAAACCCGTGGAGGAAAGGATCATGTAGAGAACGGTGACCACGCAAAGGAGCGCGGCCAAGATCAATACCAGTTTGATCCAGGGGCTTGTCCGATTGTCTTTACCGGCAGTTTTCGTTTTAGCCATAGTTGTTATCCATCCTTGCTGAAAAATTGGATCGCAGAGCAAAAGGTTGCGACCCTTTCAATTATCCGTTCCTCTGGCAAAAAAGTCAAGTCTTTTTGCCGCTTCACCCAGAAAATTTAAGCAAATTTTATGAATAATGCCGCTTTTGACAACTTCTTTCGTCATGGGCCGGAGGAAAATTCGGTGCTTTTTTCTGAAAGCGTGCGATACTTTATTTGTTTTGAAGAAAAAATGATTTTTCAAACAAAAACTTTGAAAAAAGACTTGCATTCTTGAATTTATTATGGTATGATTACCGTTGCGAAAAGTAATCGATGCGAGGTGAGATGAAGTGAAAGAGGGTATCCATCCCAACTACAAGGTGACTACTGTGCGCTGCGCCTGCGGCAACGAGTTCCAGGTCGGCTCCACGAAAGAGAATATCCGCGTTGAAATTTGCAGCAACTGCCATCCCTTCTATACCGGCAAGCAGAAGCTGGTCGATACCGGCGGACGCGTTGACCGTTTCAAGAAGCGTTTCAACCTGGAGAATAAATAAAACCTCAAGTTGGTCATACAGCGGCGCCTGCAACGGGCGCCGCTTTTGTCAGTTTGAATTGAGCGGGTGCGTTTATATTGATGAGGGGGGCGAAAAATCTTGAGTATGCTGGAAAAACGGGAGGACGTGCGGGGCCGCACGCTTTTGGTGGGACTGTGCTGCGACAGCGCAAAGGATTTTGAAAATTCGGACGAGGTCACCATGGCCGAGCTTTCTGAACTGGTGCGAACAGCCGGCGGCGAAACGGTGCTGACCGCCATGCAGAACAAGCACACGCCAGACCCGCATACCTTTATCGGAGAGGGAAAAGCCGCCGAATTGAAGGAAATGATCGCGGCCAATGAGATCGACCTGGTCATCGTGGACAACGATCTTTCCCCTTCTCAGGGCAAGGCGCTGGAGGA
>JAFZPW010000052.1 GCA_017552495.1 Clostridia bacterium
CCACCCACGCCGCCGGCGTCATCATCGCCGCCGCATCGGTGGACGAGTATGTGCCGCTGGCGAAGGGCGATCAAGGCGTGGTGTGCCAATACGAGATGACCACGCTGGAAGAACTGGGCCTTTTGAAAATGGATTTTCTCGGCTTGCGGAACCTTACCATTCTGGACGATACCCGCAAAATGATCGCCGCCGAGGGCAAAACGCTGGATTGGGAGCATTTGGACTATGACGACCCGGCGGTTTTTGAGATGATTGGACGGGGGCAGACCTCCGGCGTCTTTCAGATGGAGAGCTCCGGCATGACCGACGTAGCCGTCCGCCTCAAGCCCTCCAGCGTGGAGGATATCACCGCCATTGTGGCGCTGTTCCGTCCCGGCCCCATGCAGTATATCGACGAATACATCCGATGCAGGCATGATCCCTCCGCCGTGCAGTATGCCCATCCGCTTTTGGAGCAGGTGCTTTCTGTTACCTACGGCTGTATCGTTTATCAGGAGCAGGTGATGGAAATTTTCCGCCTGCTGGCGGGTTACAGCCTGGGCAAGGCGGATATGGTGCGCCGCGCCATGTCCAAGAAAAAAATGGACGTGCTGAAGGCCGAGCGCCAGAACTTCATCCACGGAAATCCCGCCGAGGGGATCAAAGGCTGCGTGGCAAATGGCGTGCCGGAGAAGGTAGCCAACGATATTTTCGACCAGCTTTTGGATTTTGCCAATTACGCTTTCAACAAGGCACACGCCGTCTGTTACGCCGTGGTAGCCTATCAGACGGCCTATCTGAAGGTGCATTATCCCAAGGAATACATGGCCGCGCTTTTGACCTCGGTTTTAGGACAAAACGGGAAAGTGGCAGAATATATCAGCCAGTGCCGCGAGATGGGAGTCACCGTTCTCCCACCGGACGTAAACGAATCCAACGCCGACTTTACCGTGGCCGGTGACAACATCCGTTTTGGCCTTGCCTCCGTGAAAAACGTAGGCGTGGGACTCATCGAAAAACTGGTGTCCGAGCGACAGAAAAACGGCCGTTTCCGTGATTTTTATGATTTTTGTCAGCGGATGAGCGTCTTTGACCTGAACAAGCGGGTGCTGGAGAATCTGATCCGCTGCGGCGCTTTCGACAGCATGGGCGCACGCCGCGCCGCGCTTTTGAAGGTTTATGAAAGCGTGCTGGATTCTGCGGCGGACGACAGCCGCCGTAATCTGGAGGGACAGATGGATCTGTTTGGCGGTCTTGCGGAGAATGCCGCGCCTGCGGCCGCTCTGCCCGACGTGCCGGAGTTTTCCAAGCGCGAGCTTTTGACCATGGAGCGGGAAACCTGCGGCCTGTATCTTTCCGGTCATCCCATGGACGAACTGCGGCCTCTGGCCGCAAAGGTGGAGGCCGTTCCCATCGGCCGGCTCCTGGAAAATGCCGAGACCGGCGCCGATCCCGCTTTGGACGACGGACAATTTGTTACGCTGGCGGGCATCGTTTCCTCCTTGAAACTCAAACTCACCAAAAAACAGAGCAACATGGCTTACGTTACGCTGGAGGACACCACCGGAAGTCTGGAGATGCTGGTTTTTGAAAAAGCGCTCACCGCCGGAGGGGCCTATCTTCAGCCCGACCAGCCGGTGATCGTCTACGGACGCATTTCCGCCCGGGAAGAAGAGGAGCCCAAACTGATGGTGGAGGAAGTCTTTCCGTTGACCGAAGCCTATGTGGAGCGATACGGTGAGATTCGGAGGGGGAGCGTGCGCCGTTTCGGTGGAAATGGCGGCCGCCCGTTACGGCAGGAGCCCGCTTCGCGAAGGCCGGAGCCAGTGGCGGCAGCGGAGGAGCCCGCGCCCGACGCAAAAACGCTTTGGGTAAAGATGAGTTCGCTGGACGACGCCCGCATGGAGTATGTCCGCACGGCTTTCGCCGCCCATCCGGGGCGCGACCGGGCCGTACTTTATGTGCTGGATCAAAAACAAAAGCTGGCTTTGCAAAAGGGAATCGCCGCCTATGATGCGCTGGAAGAACTGACGCCGCTTTTGGGAAGCGAAAATCTTGTGCTGAAATAAAAGAAACCGAGAAAGAAATCGAGGACGATATGGACGATTTTGATATCCGTTACACAGCCCTGCGCCGGGCCGTGATCGAAAATGAATTTGCGCGGCTCAATGAAATGCAGCGCAAGGCCGTGCTCAAAACCGAGGGGCCGCTTTTGCTTTTGGCGGGGGCAGGCTCCGGCAAGACCACCGTGCTTATCAACCGCATCATCAATTTGCTGCGCTTCGGCTGCGGCTATGAAAGCGAACTTGCGCCCAATTGGGCGGGGGACGACGAACTGGAGTGCTTGGCAAGGCTGGCGGCCGATCCCGACGCCCTTCCCGCCGACGAGGTTTCGCGGCTGTGCGCCGTGGATCCGCCCCGCCCGTGGCAGATCATCGCCATCACCTTTACCAATAAGGCTGCCGGAGAACTGCGCTCCCGCCTGGAGGTGGCCTGCGGCGAAGGAGGACGGGATATTTGGGCTCATACCTTCCATACGGCATGCACCCGTATTTTACGCAGACATATCGGCCGTCTGGGGTATCAGAGCGCTTTCACCATCTATGACGAAGAGGATAAAAAGCGGATGATTACCGCTATCCTCAAGGAGTTTGGTTTTGACGAGCGGCGCTTCGACCCCAAAGGCGTGATGGGGCAGATCTCCCGGGCAAAAGAAAATCTGATGACGCCGGAGGACTATGGGATGGACGCCGGCGAGGATTATTACAAAAAGACCGTCGCCCGGGTTTACGCGGAATACGACAAGCGCTGCCGGGCTGCCTCGGCGCTGGATTTCGACGACATCATCTGCAAAACGGTGGAGCTTCTCCAGACCTGTGACGATGTGCGGGAGGAATATCAGCGGCGGTTCCGCTATGTGCTGGTGGACGAGTATCAGGACACCAACCATGCCCAATATGTGCTCTGCTCGCTGCTTGCGGGAGGCTGGCGCAACTTCTGCGTGGTGGGGGACGACGACCAGAGCATTTATAAGTTCCGTGGCGCCACCATTGAGAATATTTTGGAGTTTGAGCATCAGTATCCAGACGCGCAGACCATCCGTCTGGAGCAGAATTACCGTTCCACCGGCAACATCCTTGCAGCGGCCAACCATGTGATCGCCTGTAATCGTGGCCGAAAAGGGAAGACCCTTTGGACTGAAAACGAAACGGGGGAAAAGGTCCTTTTCTATCAAGCCGAAAATCAGGAGGAAGAGGCTCGCTATATCGCGCAGACCATTCACCGGCAATACAGCCGGGGCGAGCCGTTGAAAACGTTTACCATTCTTTACCGCAACAACGCGCTGTCCAATTTCCTGCAAACCTGCTTTATCCGCTCGGGGATCCCGTTCGCCGTGGTGCGGGGCCGGTCCTTTTTGGACTCCATGGAGATTCGGGATATGCGCGCTTATCTGGAAGTGATCCACAACCCTCACGACAGCGTGCGCCTGCATCGGATCATCAACGCCCCCGCCCGCAAGATCGGCGCCCGTACCATGGAAATCGTGGCCGAACTGGCGGCGCAAGAAGGAAAGAGCGAGTTTGAGATCATCCGCGAGGCTGATCGTCATTCCCAACTTTCCCGGGCGTCGGCACCGCTTTTGCGCTTCGCCGCTATGATCGACGGGCTGCGGGATAAGCGGGACACGATCCCTCTGGCCGAGCTTTACGACGAGATGCTGAAAGAGAGCGGTTATCTGGCCGTGCTGGAGGCGCAGGGAACCGATGAGGCACGCGGCCGCATCGAGAGCATTCAGGAATTGAAATCCAATATTGCGGAATATTGCGAAACGGCGACGGCAGCGGGCGGCGATCCCTCGCTGGAGGGATTCCTGGAGGAACTGAGCCTGATTTCCGACGTGGATCAATACGATGAGAACGCCGATGTGGTCACCATGATGACCATGCACAGCGCCAAGGGGCTGGAGTTTCCGAAGGTCTTCATCTGCGGCGCGGAGGAGGGGCTTTTCCCATCCTATCGCTCCATGGAGAGCGACGAGGAGATGGAGGAAGAGCGTCGCCTCTGTTATGTGGCCATGACCCGCGCCAAAAAAGAACTGTACATTACCTGCGCCCAGCGGCGTATGCTTTACGGCCAGACTACCTATGGCCGCCCCTCCCGCTTCATCGAGGAGATTCCAGTCGAATTGATTCGGCAGGAAAACCGCCCCGTGGCTCCAAACGGCGCTGACTCGCCCCGCCGTCCGGCGCCTCGCAGCGAGCCGCAGCCCCGCAGGATGGTTTATCAGAGCACACAAAGGCCCAATGCCTCCATGCCGGATTTTCGCCCGGGGATGCAGGTGGAGCACAAGGCCTTCGGTTCCGGCGTCATTCGGGAGGTGACGCCTATGGGCGGCGATATGCTGCTTAACATCCGCTTCGAGCGGGCTGGCGACAAGCTGATGATGGCCAAGACCGCCTTACAGTTTATGAAAAAGCTATAGTGCTTTACAGCCCTTGATAATACATGCTGAATTAAGAAAGGACACCTGTTGAAATGAAAATGATCTCTCTTACCTGCGAATCCTGCGGCGGCACCATGGAGGTAGACCCCGCCAAGGAAAGCATCGTCTGCCCCTATTGCGGGAACAAGGTCCTGATCCAAAAGACCGATTATGCCAGAATGGAGTATGAAAGGCTGTCGGCCCGGGCCCGTGTAGAGGAGGAGGCGGAAAAGCGGAAAAGGCGCGCTCAGCGCAAGCCGAAGCTCATTCTCCTGGGCATTTTGCTGATTTTCGCCTTGATCGGTGTGGGAAGCGCGGTGATCCAATCCGGCGACGAGCTGAGGTCAGTGTTTCATCCTGTTGAGGCGGATCCCTTTGAAAACGTCACGGTCCGCTTTCTGGGCGACAACGGCGATGGCCGTGCTGAGGTGGAAAACCGGAATCAGGGCGATCTGCGGAGCATCAGCTTCACCGTTTCGCCCGACCGGAAGCTGTACAACGGCGACACTGTCACCGTAAAAGCAGGCTCGGTGAGCGGCTATCGGTTTGTTCCCGAAAAAAAGACCTTTACCGTTTCCGGGCTCATCGAGCGGGTGCGCAGTCTTGCGACGATTCACGAAGAAGATATGGAGAAGATTCACGCCAACACGGAACGCCTGATCCGGCAGGAGTGGGAGGAGATCGTGAGCACAGGCACGGCCGTTTCTTACACGATTGAGCCTTACCGCGTGTTTTTCTTTGTGGAAGACGACCCCGACGATTATCCTTGGAATCATTTGTACGACGCCTGTCTCGTTACCGTGCAGAAGGCAAACGGGGAGGAAATGGCTGTTTATGAGGCTTGCAAGTATTCCGAGATGCAGATCGGCGCCGACGGCACGTTGACGGTGCAGTACGGCGATCTGCAGGGCTATAACATGGGCTATTTCCACGGCTTTACGCCGACGTCCTCGTTTTCCGGTTGGCTTGACGCTGCCGAGATGGAGGCCGACCTGCGCTCCGTGCGCAGCGATTGCACGCTGGTGGAAGAGTAACGGGATGCAACACACAAACAGGCGGCAGGATCGTTCCTGCCGCCTGTTCTGCTGTCTGAAACAATAAAACTTCCCTCTTGCCATCGGCAAAAGGGAAGCGGATGGAGCGGACTACGAGGCTCGAACTCGCTACCTCCACCTTGGCAAGGTGGCGCTCTACCAGATGAGCTAAGTCCGCACTTGCGAGTGCTTTTATAGTATAAGCAAAAGGCGGGAAAAAGTCAAGTGTTTTTTCAAATTTGCGGCAAAGTTTTTTTCTTGACCGGAGTCTTCTGGTTTCTTTCTGTCACATGGATGGTGCAATCCATGACCATACTTGTAATACGTTGACCTTTTCTTCGTGCTATGATATACTGGTTTTTACAAATAAAGCCATATTGATCGCAAAGGAGTGCAGGATAATGATCGCAAGAGATGTATGCGAGCGCGTGCTGCGACGCGCGGCGTCTACCGGCGCGGATTATGCCGAGATCTTTGCGGAATACACCGTGAACAACGGCATCCGCATGATTACCGGACGGGTCGAGGCCGTAGACGATACCGTGATCGCCGGGGCGGGCATTCGTGTTTTTAAAGGGCTTCGCAGTGTAATGGCTTCTACCGTGGACATCAGCGAGGCGGGCTTGCTGCGCTGCGCGGAGCAGGCGGCCGAGGCGTTGGGGCAGGGCGACGCTGTCATGGACATCCGCCTGCGCGAGCGGCTGTTCGGCGACGTGCACCCCGTCCGCATCGCGCCGTCTTCCGTGCCAAACCAGGAGAAGGTCTTTGTTTTGCGGGAAGCAGACGGCGCCGCCAGAGATTACGACGCCTGCGTCAAGCAGACCCGCTGCAATTTGATTTCCGTGGATCACAGCATTCTCATCGCTACCAGCGAGGGCCTTTATACGCAGGATCGCCAGATTCGCACCCGTCTTGCCGTGACGGCGGTTGCCGAACAAAAGGGCGAGACGCAGACCGGAACAGTTTCCCCCGGCTATCGTATGGGTATGGAGATGTTTGAGGGTCTGGTGGATCCCACCGCCGTGGGCGTCGAGGCGGCGCGTCAGGCCGTGGTGATGGCGGGCGCGGGCTATTGCCCGGCAGGGGTGATGCCTGTTGCCATCGGAAATGGCTTTGGCGGCGTGATTTTCCACGAGGCCTGCGGGCATTCGCTGGAGGCCTCCAGCGTGGCATACGGCGTCAGCCAGTTTGCCGGGAAACTGGGGCAGAAGATCGCCAACGAAAAAGTGACCGCCATTGACGACGGTACCATCCCCAACGCCTGGGGCTCGATCAACATCGACGACGAGGGCACGCCCTCCCGGAAAAATGTTCTCATTGAAAAGGGTGTGCTCAAGACTTATATGATCGACAAAATGGGCGGCCGCCGCATGAAGATGGAGCCTACCGGCTCGGCCAGGCGGGAGAGTTATTCTTACGTTACCACTTCCCGCATGACCAACACCTTTATCGCCCCCGGCGACGACACCGAAGAAAGCATCATCGCCTCTATGGAATACGGCCTTTACGCCAAGAACATGGGCGGCGGCTCGGTGAATCCCGCCACCGGCGAGTTCAACTTTGCCGTCAACGAGGGATATCTGGTTCGCAACGGAAAGATTTGCGAACCGGTTCGCGGCGCAAGTTTGGTTGGCAAGGGCTCCGAGGTTATTCAAAAGATTGATATGGTGAGCGCCGGACTGGAATTGGGCCAAGGCATGTGCGGCTCGTCCTCCGGTTCGGTTCCCGTCAATGTGGGTCAGCCTATGATCCGGGTCTCTTCCATCACCGTTGGCGGAAGATAAGGAGGAAAAAACATGAAATTTGAAGCGTTTAAGGCGGCTGTGATGGCCGCGGCTCAAAGCGAGGGCCTGACCGATTATGAGCTTTATTACGTCTGTGACGAAGGCGTTTCTGTGGAGGCGTTTGCGCACAAGACCAAGAATTTTACCAGCCAGACCTCCGGCGGCGCCTGCTTCCGCTGCATTGTAAACGGAAAGATGGGATATGCCTCCACCGAGCAGCTCAGCGAGGAAAGCGCACGCTCGGTTGTGCTTCGGGCAAAGGAAAATGCTGCCGTACTGGAAACCGAGGAAGAAGTGTTTCTGGGTGAGGGCGGCAAGACCTACGCAAAGATCGAGCGGGAATCCTATCCGCTGCCCACCACGGAGAAATTGATCGAAACGGCCCTTGCGGGGCAGGAAGCGACTTATGCCGCCGACAGCGCCGTGATAGACGGCGGCGAGACCGGCGCAGAAACCTTCCGTCGTTCCGTGGCCATTTGCAATTCCCGTGGTCTTGATGTAAAAAGCGACCTTTCCGGCGCATTTTGCTATATCGAGGCCGTTGTATCCGACGGCAGCGAGATGAACAACAGTTATGAGATCAAGGTCGGCTCCTTTGATAAACTGGACATTCCCGCCACCGCCGCCAAGGCAGTCGCCGACGCCAAGAGCAAGCTGGGAGCCGGCGTGGCGCCCACGGGGAGTTATCCCGTGATTTTTGCACCCAAGGCTATGGCTGATCTGATCGCCACCTTCACCGGTATTTTTTCCGCGGAAAATGCCCAAAAGGGCTTTTCCCGTCTGCTGGGGAAGGAGGGAGAGGTCATCGCCGCGCCTTGCGTCACCCTGACCGACGATCCTTTTTATCCGGACGCTCCAATGCCTATGGTTTTTGACGCCGAGGGAAGCCCCACCTTTACCAAAAACATTGTGGAAAACGGCGTGCTCAAAACCCTGCTCCACAATCTGAAGAGCGCCGCCGCACTGGACAAAATTACCACCGGAAACGCCGCCAAAAATGGCTATGACGGCGCAGTGGAGATCCGTCCCTTCACGTTCTGCCTTGCGCCGGGCGATCTTACCGAAGAACAACTTCTGGCGCAGGCGGGCAACGGCGTTTACATTGATTTTCTGGGCGGCCTGCATGCGGGAGCCAATCCCATCAGCGGCGATTTTTCGCTGCAGAGCGCAGGCTTTATGATCGAAAACGGGGAAAAGACCCGCGCCGTTCGTTCCTTCACCGTGGCGGGAAATTTTTATGATCTGCTCAAGCAGATCGCCGCGGTGGCCAGCAACACCGAACTGCGCAGCATGGGCGGTGTGACCGGGTTTGCCTCGCCCGCCGTTTTGGTCAACGGCCTCTCCGTTGCAGGAGAATAAGATCACAGTTCAAAAGACTTGCGGAACGCCGCTGTTTCAACAGGCGGCCGCGTGACACCGGCGAGCCGGCACAGTACCGAGAAAGGCTCCACAGACGATGCGATCTGTGGGGCCTTTTGTTTTGCGGTTTGCCGTAAGCGGGTTTTATAAAAGATCCTGTTTTTCGGATAAGCAGTCCGAAAAACAGGATAATTTTGTTTTTTTGACAAACTATGGAATTCGTTATAAAATAATACATCATTATGAAAGGGGAGGCAGGATATGCGTTTTTGGAAGATGAACGGAGCCGGCAACGATTTTATCGTTGTGGATGACCGGGAAAACAGCATTGCCGACGAAAAATGGCCGGAAATTGTCCGCACCGTCTGCGAACGGCATATGTCGATTGGCGCGGACGGATTTATGGTGGTGAAAAAGCCAAACTGCGGCGGCGATTACAGAATGCTGTTTTTTAACTCCGATGGTTCCGTGGGCGAGATGTGTGGCAACGGCGCCCGTTGTATTTGCCGCTATGGTTATGAAAACGGCCTGGCCGGCGAGATACAGCGGGTAGAGACCACGGCGGGGCTTGTTACCGGATGGCGGATAGACCGGCAGCTCTACCGCGTCCGGTTGAACGACCCCTGCAATATGCGGCTGCGGGACAAAGCGGAAGTGAACGGCGTAACCTACGATTACGCTTATGTGGAGTTGGGGAATCCTGGCATTCCGCATATCGCGGTTCCGCTGCCCGGCTTAAAGGACTTTGATACGGCGGCTCTGTTTCAATTGGGACGCAAGCTGCGTGGCCATGAGGCATTTCCAAAAGGTGCCAATGTGAATTTCTATGAGATTATCGGCCCGGATCACCTCTATGAACGAACTTATGAGCGGGGCGTTGAGGACTTTACCTATGCCTGCGGCACGGGTACCGGTTCTGTGGTAACGGTGCTGACCTTGCTGGGGCAAGTATCCGGCAAGCAGGTGCGGGCAGATATGACCGGGGGCACGTTGATAATCGATGTAGAGCGGCGGGAGGACGGCAGCGTGTCCGATCTGTTCCTCACAGGCCCCACCAACCTTGTCTGCAAAGGCGAAATTACCGACGAATCCCTGACGCTTTAACAGGCGGGAAAGGGCGGTGCGTTCCGGAGAGAGAGGTATTCAACTGATTCAACCAATCATCTGTTTAGGAGGAAAAATAATGAATAAGAAAACTGTATTCAAAAACTACATGTTCCTCGGCATTATGCTGGGCGCCATGGTTTTGGGCGCTTTGGCAGGCTGGCTGTTGCCCCAGGCTGTTCCCGTTTTAAAGCCTTTCGGCACCGTGTTCATCAACATGATGTTCTGTGTTGTCGTTCCCTTGGTGTTCGTGTCCATCGCCGGTTCCATCGCCAACATGAAGAGCATGAAGCGCGCCGGCAAGATCATGGGCACCACAGTGGCGACCTTTGTCGTCACCGGCGTCATTGCCGCCATTATCATGTTCGTGCTGATGAAGCTCTTTCCCCCGGTGCTCGTCCCCTGGAACAACATCCCCGCTGAGGCGATGGGCGAGTATGCATCCCTCTCTGATATGCTGGTGAACTTCTTTACCTCCAGCGACTTTGTTGGCCTGCTGAGCCGCCGTGCGATGCTGCCGCTGATTGTGTTTTCCGTGTTGTTTGGCTTTGCCACAAATATGGCGGGCGGATCGGAAACGATGGTCGCCAAATGGCTTAGCAGCATGACCGATGTCATGATGAAGTTTATTAAGATCATCACCTACTATGCGCCTGTGGCGTTTTTCTGCATCTTTGCCGGACTGGTGGCCGACTATGGGCCCCAGATCGCCGGGGCTTATGGACGCGCCATGGCGGTGTATTATCCCCTGTGTTTCATCTACATTTTCACCGCGTTTCCGCTGTTCGCGCATTTCGGCGGAGGCAAGCACGGCATCAAGACGATGTTCAAGCACATTACGCGGCCCGCTGTGGTGTCTTTGGGCACCTGCTCCTCTGTGGCTACGATTCCCACAAATCTGGATGAAGCGGAAGCGACCGGAATCAGCAAGGATGTGGCGGAAATGGTCGTTCCTCTGGGCGCAACCATGCACATGGACGGCTCCTGCTTCTCCTGTGTTCTGAAGATCGCCTTTGTTTGGGGTGTGTTTGGCCAGAACATGAGCTGGGGCTCTCTGATTCCCATTATCTTGGTGGCGGTTCTATCCTCCGTTGGCATGTCCGGCGTCCCGGGCGGCGGCTATATCGGAGAGTACATCATCTGCTCCATTTTCTTCCCCAATCAGATTGAACTGGCATTCCCCATTCTGGTGGCCATCGGCAATCTGGTGGATCCTCCCGCCACGATGATTAACTCTGCCGGCGACTATGTGGTCTGTTACATTGTCTCCCGCTTTGTGGACGGAAAAGATTGGCTGAAAAACGCACTGGCAAAAAAAGACGGCAAGGCTGAGATCGCTGAATAAAGAATCTGCAGTATTACCTCTGCTCTCATTGTTGAATGGGAAGGGGGGCTGCGGGGTGGTTGAGCCGCAGCCCCTCCACCTACTCTTTTTTGCCGTATAAACCCAACAAATTGTCAATAGCTGCGCCCATATCCTGCGAATCTGATTAACAGTCGTATCCTTCGGCGGAAACGCCCGCAAAGCGAAGCGGGCAGAAGAAAGAAAGGAGCACCCCTTATGATCTGCGATAACATCACCGTGGACCAGCACGGTCATCTGTGCTTTGCCGGCCAGGACACCGTATCACTGGCCAAAGAATACGGAACGCCCTTGTATTTGCTGGACGAGGACTATATTCGCCGGCAGTGCCGGGTATACCAGAATGCGTTCCGGAAGCATTTCGGCCCTGCCAGCCGCCCCCTGTATGCCAGCAAAGCCAATTCCTTCAAACGTATTTATGAAATCATGAAGGAAGAAGGTATGGGCATCGACGTGGTATCTTCGGGCGAAATCTACACGGCGCTGCAGGCGGGCTACGATCTGTCTCACGCTTATTTCCACAGCAATAACAAAACGGATGAAGATATTGTCTATGG
This sequence comes from Clostridia bacterium, assembly GCA_017552495.1. Classification (GTDB taxonomy): domain Bacteria; phylum Bacillota; class Clostridia; order Oscillospirales; family Butyricicoccaceae; genus UBA4644. The sequence goes on from JAFZPW010000052.1 coordinate 11,664, forward strand.
CATGGACAACAACATCGGATATTTTGTGGCGGATAATACCGAAGAGATCAAAGCGGTTGAGCGTGAGGCGGCTCGCCGCGGCATTCGGCAGAAGGTGTTGCTTCGCCTGACACCGGGCATTGATCCCCACACCTATGAAGCGATTGCCACCGGCAAAGTGGACAGCAAATTCGGCTCTGCCATCGAAACAGGTCAGGCAGAGGAAATTACAGTGTTCACACTGGCGCAGCCGCATGTGGAACTGATGGGATTCCATTGTCATGTGGGTTCTCAGGTGTTCGGCGAGGATATCTTTGAGCGTGCTGCCGTTATCATGCTGGAGTTTATTGCCGCCATGAAAGAAAAACACGGCTATATGGCAAAGCAGTTGGATTTGGGCGGGGGTTATGGCGTGCGCTATGTGGACAGCGACCCCTGTCTGGATGTGGATACCAAGGTGGGGCAGGTGGCGGCAGCCATCAAGGAAACCTGTAGCCGGCTGAACCTGGAAATGCCGGAGATCCACATGGAGCCCGGCCGCAGCAGTGTGGGGGCGGCGGGTATGACGCTGGATACCTGCGGTACCGTGAAGAGAATTCCCGGTTACAAAAACTATGTTTCCATCGACGGCGGTATGCCGGATAACCCCCGGTTTGCGCTGTACGGGGCAAGTTATACCTGCCTGCTGGCCAATAAAATGAATGAGGCCTGTGAGTTTGAGGCGTCTGTGGTAGGCCGCTGCTGTGAAAGCGGCGATATCATTCAGGAGAATGTGATGCTGCCGGCCTCCGTGGGGCGCGGCGACACGGTGGCTGTATGCACCACCGGCGCATATAACTATTCTATGGCATCCAACTACAACCGCCTGCCGCGGGCGCCGATCGTGATGCTCAGCGGCGGAGCAAATTATGTGGCGGTTCGCCGCGAAACGCTGGCGGATCTTTGTAATTGCGACCTGTAACATTACAGATAAAAACAAAGCCTGTGTGCGGGCTTTGTTTTTTTGTTTGTTTGCAATTGGTATGAATATGCTGTAATGTAAATAAAGAATATTTCCGCCGGAAGGGAGAAGGGATAATGGATATCCTGCAAACTGTAATGGATTCATCCTCCCATGCCATGTTCACCATGGATCGGCAGGGAATCGTTACGCACATCAATCAACAGGCAAAGGAACGGTTTGGCCTGTTCAATCACAGCCTGTATTCTCATCCTGCGGGATGTCTGGAGCCGGAGGATCTGGTAATTCTGGCCACCTCTGCAATGGGGATGGATGACGGAAATCTCCAGGCAGATGATCTTGCGCTGCTGGGAATTCGGGATTTGCGCCTGCGTTCCGGAGATATGCTGGCGGCAGTGGGCGTGTATCAAGGTCGTGGCATCAAGCCGGTATATAAACGCTTGCGGCGGGGCGAGGCTGTCGGCATGCGTCTGGATGTGGTCTTTCAAGGGATTCCCGTATCCATCCATATCGGCGACAAGGAAATTGCCGTTGCAGTGCGAGGTAAGACCTACCGTATCGATTACTTTGACTGTATCGGGCAGATGGTAGTGCTGGATCATCGCACCAGGCGGGTGAAATTCTGGGAGGAAAAAGGATACTCCGCCCGCAAAGAGGGGATTGGAAATCTTTTGCGCGGCGCAGGCTTTGTCGCCAAGGGGCCGGACGAGGAGATCACCGTGGTGGGGTATCATTTCCGGGAGTTTTTCGAGGGCGCATTGTTTGAAGAACATCTGCGGCAGGTGCTGGCTGGCGAGGCGCCCAGCTTTTCCGATCTGGCCTGTGAAATCAACGGGTTTGCGCTGCTGGCAAGCATTTTGCCAATGAAAGACAGCGGCCGGATCGAGGGCGTTATCGTCAAATTTCGGAATATCGAGGATATACGCACCACCATCCTGGAGCGCAATACCGCGATTGCTGCGGCCGAGCGTAAATATCAGGAGGCTTCGGAACGCGCCCTGCCGGACACAGCAGCGATTCCTTTGCTGACCTTTGGTAATTCTGCGGCCTCCCGGACTGTGCGGCGGCAGGCATATAAGTTCAGCCAGATGGATTGTAACATCCTGATTGTTGGGGAGAGCGGCACCGGAAAGAGCAGACTGGCCCGATGGATGCTGCAGACGCAGTCTCGCGGCGGGCGAGTGATTCGAGTGGATTGTTCCGCTGAGGATCCTGCTTATCTGGCGGAGAAACTGTTTGGAAAAAAGAAGGAACTGCCGGGACTGTTTCAGGAGGCGGACGGCGGCACGCTGGTGCTGGAGGCGGTTGACCGTCTGCCGGAAAAGATACAGGCAAAACTGCTGGACACGATCCAAAACCGCGAGGTGATCCCGGTAGACGCGTCGCGTCCCTTGCCTGTGGATGTGCGGCTTCTGGCCGTAGCCGGCCCCGGTTTGCGTGAGGCGGCAGAAGCCGGGCGTTTTCGCAGGGATCTGTATGACCGGCTCGCTGCATTTTCCGTGATGCTGCCGCCGCTGCGGGAGCGGCGGGAAGATATCTTTTTCATAGCCAACGAGTTGGTGGAGCAGATTTGCCGACGCTACCGAATTCCGGATAAGGCGCTGTCTGGCGAAGCGCTCAGCAAACTGACACGCTACGATTGGCCCGGGAATCTCCGGGAGCTGGAAAGCGTGCTGGAGCGGGCGGCGGCCCTGTCGGATTCGGATATTATTTATCCCGAACACCTTCATTTGCCCACGGAGATTACGATCTCGACGCTGCGGCAGCACATGCAACAGGAGGAACGCCGGTATATCCAGCAGGTATTGTCGCAGTGCGGCGGCGACCGGCGGCTGGCCATGGAACAATTGGATCTTTCCCGATCGGTGTTTTACGCACGGCTCAAGGAATACGGCCTGAAGTAACCGGTCTCGTCCGCTGATTGAGAGGCGGACGGATAACGATTTCATAAATAATTTTTTTCACAAAACCTGCGGCGTTCTGCCGCAGGTTTTTTATGCTTACGGAAACCGGAATAAATTACATGGATACACTTATGCATATATAGTTGAGAGTATTTTTGCGGTTTGTATTGACGAGAAAAAACAAAAGGGTTATAATAAGTCTGTCTATTTGTAACACGTTGGTATTACACAAAAAACGAGGGGGTGCATATTGCAGACCGCGCGGTTTTCCGCGAACCGCAGGCTTTTTTGGAGACAACACGAACCCGGAAAAAATTCAGAAAAGAGGAATCAACATGAAAAAGAAACAGTTTCACAAAGCGCTCAGCCTGGTTCTTGCTTTGTTCCTGTTTGTGAGTGCAGTTCCCGATTTGGGACTGACGGCACATGCCGAGGGCGCGCTCCAGCCCGTTGCGGCGGGGCTCGAGGCGATCCGCGATTATCAGGACGGGCAAGCGGCCGGAAAGGACAAGGCATATTATGAATATGTCTATTACGGCGGGGCAAGCAGCCCGATTCAATGGCGCGTTTTGGACGGCGAGGCCGATTCCGGAAACGGGACGGGCATGCTGCTACTGAGCGAAAAAGCGCTTGGCTACTTGCGCCCGATGCACGCCTACTATTACTCCATTAACCCCTCGTCTAAACAGTACGATTCCACGACTAAGGGCTATGTGACCTTTGACATTCGCAAGTATCTTACGGGGCAGGGGACCTATACGCCGTTCCAGACCTGCCGCGCGAGATCTGTCAACGAACTGCGTGTTTCGGAGTGGAAAGGGTGTTACTATTATCGAAGCGTTATTGTGGACGACCCCAATGATCCAAACGACGAATTCAGCGCTGGTCCGATAGACGGCATTCAGTATTATGTCATCGACCAGGAGCTGTATCTTCCGGAAACCGAAACGCTCACTGCCGAAACGTTTGCGCTGGGGGCTTACTATACCAAGCCCAGCGGGAATGATTATCCGGAAACCGAATTTGTCCCCGGGACGACCTATTATTACGACGCCTCCACATATAAGGAGTGGGATCCTGCCGGAAAGACCGAATTTGACGCCGGGCAGGTCTATTATCGCTTCTATGTGTATAGCGAAAACACTCCCGACTCCTATGGCTTTGTGCCCATCATGAGCACCCAGTTTTATAACGGATTCCGGAAAAAGGAAAGCACGGACATCATCAGCGGACGCTCTGCCGCCGACGAGAACTTTGCCAAGGATTACGGTATTTCCGCCGTGGAGCAGGCCGCCGTACTCCCGGCCACCAAGGCAGGTGTCGCCGAACACAACATAGAGAGTTATACAGTATATGGCGGCCGGCTGGATGGCGACACCTATTTTCTGCTCTCTGCGGATGAGGCCTACAGCTTCGCGTACGGCTTTGGGGAAAAGGCGAACAGAGCGACCAAATCAACCGCCGGATCGGCTGCTTCATGGATGATGCGCTCCGCCTATAAGGATCGTAGTTATACTTGTGGAATGAATTCCACTGGCCAGTTGCGCACGATCAGGGGCAACTATGCTGGATCACGCATGCGCCCCGCTTTCTATCTCGACCCCGCGGCGGTGCTTTTCGTGTCTGAGGCGGGCGCGGGCGGCAAAGCGGGCGCCGCAAGCGACACCTTCAGCGCCTTTGCCTCCGCCGCCACCCGGAGCTGGAAGCTGACGCTGCGCGACGGCACGCTTTCGGTGGACGCCCAGACCGCGGCGGTGAACGGGAACACCGTTACCGTGAACTACAGCGGCGCCAGCGCTGCGGGAGAAAACGTCTGGCTCTCCGCCATCGTCACCGACGGCGCGGGCAAGCAAATCTATGGTTATACCAAGTTGAAGGAGATAGCCGCCGCCGACGATCAGAGTGGCACGGTGGAGCTGACATTGCCCGTGGCCTCTGTGAATGGTGCGGAGACCCAGCTCACCCCGGACAAC
>JAFZPW010000053.1 GCA_017552495.1 Clostridia bacterium
GAGCCCACCGGCAATCTGGATCCCGCCCGCAGCTTGGAGTTGATGATGCTGCTGGAAAAAATCAACAGCATGGGCACCACTGTGGTGGTGGTGACTCACGCCCGCGAGATCGTGGATCAGTTTTCCAAGCGGGTGATCGCCATCGACGGCGGCATGGTCATTTCGGACAAGACCGGCGGTTATTACGTCCGCCCCGACATCACCAAGCTCACCGAGGAGGCCCGTCAGCAGGCTTCGGCCTCGGCCCGCCGCCGCAAGGCGCTGGCCGACGAACTGGGCGTGACCCTGTCCGAAGAGGAAACGCCCGAGCGTCTTTCGGCGGATTACGCGGAACCGGTGGAGGAGCGGGAGCCGGAGGAGGAACCCGCAGAGGAGGGGGAAACCGTCCCGAAGCCCCTCTCGGAGCCAGAGACGCGGCAGAAAGCGGAAGCCGCTTTTTCACAGCCGGAGCAGTCTGCGGAGGCGGCGCCTGTCCAGACGCAGGAAATCTCTGTGCCTATGCCCGATCCCATGAACGATATTTTTGCTGAACTGGATATCCTTCCCCAACTGATGATGGAATCCGATCAGAAAACGGCTTGGGCGCAAGGGAAGGAGCGTGAGGCAAAATGAGCCGGGAAAACAACAAAAGCGACCGCAAGGCCGGGTTCGGCTATTTTTTGAAAGAGGGATTTTCCGGGATTTTCGTTCACGGGTTCACCAGCTTTGCGGCGGTGACGGTAATCGCCGCCTGCCTGATGATTACGGGAATTTTCAGTCTGGTGGCTTATAACATCGACCTTCAGATCCGCAAACTGGCCGGTGAGAGCGAGATCGTAGTATATATCGACGACAGCGTGGAGCGCACAGAGGCCATGGCGCTGGGGGCGCGGATCCGTGCGCTGGACAATGTGAAATCCGCCGTCTTCGTCACGAAAGAGCGGCTTTTTGAGGATTATCTGGAGTCTCTGGGCGATGAAGCCTATGTAATGGAGGAACTGCGGGAGGACAACCCGCTGCGGGACAGCTATCAGATTTTCATGAACGATCCGGCGCTGCATAAGGAAACCGTGGAGGAACTGGAAAAGATCGGCGGCATCGCCTCCAGCAGTTCGTCGCAGGAGGTGTCCGAGCGGCTGATCCAGATCCGCCGGGTCACCACCGTGATTTCCTATACCCTCATCGCCCTGCTGGGGGGCGTCAGCGTCTTTATTATCGCCAACACCGTCAAGCTGGCCATGCTGGCCCGGCGGGAGGAGATCGCCGTGATGAAGATGGTGGGCGCCACCAATCATTTTATCCGGGCTCCCTTTGTGGTAGAGGGCGTGGTGCTGGGGATGCTGGGCGCGCTGCTGGCCTTTTTCGTCCAATGGGGCGTGTATCAGCGGATCACCGGCGAACTGACCAAGGGAACGGCCATTTTGGATATGATCCGCTTTGCCACGGTGTGGAAGCCCGTGCTTTTGCTCATGCTGTGCGCCGGACTGGTGCTGGGCGTGGGCGGAAGTGTTCTGACGATTCGAAAGTTCTTGAAGGTGTAACGGTATGAGTCAACAGAAAAAAACAAGTTATGAAAAGCGCATGAGCCGCCGGCGGATGCTGGTGGGGATCATGGCTGCCGTTTTGGCGCTTTTGATGTTCGGGGGCGTGCTGCTTTCGGCGCTTATACCCCGCGCCATTACCAAATCGCAGGTGGAGGCGCTGAAAAAACAGGCTGCCGAGGCTACTGCACGCAAGGGCGAACTGAAAAAGAAACTGGCGGGCATCAATTCCGACCTGAGCAAGCTGGAGCAGCAGATCGCCTTGCTGGATCAGCAGATCGAGGCGCAGGAGGACGAGATCGCGGCGCAGGAGGCGCTTTTGGAGGAACTGACCAAGCTCATCGGGGAAAAGACCATCGAACTTGCCGAAAGCGAGGCTGAGCAGGAACGGCAATACGGAACCATGCGCGACCGCATCCGTTATATGGCGGAGCACGGCAACACCAGTTATCTCTCCATCCTGCTTTCTTCCGACAGTTTTTCGGATTTTCTGAACCGCTATGAGATCATCAAGCAGATCTCCCTGCGGGATGAAAAGCTCTTTGAAAAACTGAGAGCCATCCGGGACAAGGTGGCGGTAGAAAAGCAGGAGTTGGAGGAAAGCAAAACCGAAGAGGAAGAGATCCGCGTCCAGATGGAGCAGAACAAGGTGGAACTGGAGAAGCAGCGGGCCGAAAAGATCCGGCAGCAGAAGGAGGCCATGGACGCCAAGAACGCGGCCAACAAAGCGTATGCCGAAATGATCGAAAAAGAAGAAAAGCTGCTGGCCGATTACAAGAAGGCGGCCGCCGAGCTGGCGGCTCAGAGCACCTATGTGGGCGGCACCTTTATGTGGCCGCTGCCCGCGGCTAACAATGTGGTCACCTGCCGCTATGGAATGCGGAAGCATCCCATTACCGGCGTCCGCAAACTGCACACCGGCATCGACCTGCGTGCCTCCACGGGCACCAAGGTTTATGCCGCCAACAGCGGAACGGTGACCACCTCCGGTTACAGTTCGGCCTGGGGCAATTATATCATCATCAGTCACGGCGGCGGGCTTACTACTCTGTACGCCCATCTGAGCCGCCGCTCGGTATCCAAGGGCAGCAAGGTCAAACGGGGCGACATCATCGGTTACAGTGGCAACACCGGTTACAGCACCGGCCCGCATCTGCACTTTGAGATCAACAAGAACGGGACGCCCTACGATCCGCTCACCGAGTTCAAAGACTTTACCGTTAAGTATTCTTGATTTCCGAGGAGTTATGAAGCCATGAAAAACCATACTATCCGGATCGCCACGGCTCTCATGCTGATGCTTTTGGCCGCAGTGGTCACTTTCGTCATCACCTTTACCATGACGGCAGAGCATTTCGGACAAAGACTGGACGAACTGGAGCAAATGAAAGTGCGCTACGGCAAGCTGGAAAAGATATCCGAGATCGTAGAGAAGAATTTTATCGCGGAATACGACGAGCAAGAGGCCGTGGAAACCATGCTGGCAGGCTATATCGACGGGTTGGGCGACCGCTGGTCGGCCTATTATACCGCCGAGGAGACCGCCGCGATCGCCGAGGACAACGCCAACGCCTATGTGGGCATCGGTGTGACGTACAGTTCCGCGGCGGAAAATCTGTATGAGATCATGTCGGTGACGGCAGACGGCCCCGCAGACCGGGCGGGGATCCGGGCGGGGGACGTGATGGTCGCCGCCGCCGGGACAAATGTTTCCGAACTGCGGGAGCCAATCGAGCTTACTGCGCTGGTGCGCGGGGAAAAGGGAACCGACGTGGAGCTGACGCTCTCCCGCGGAGGCGAGGAATACACCGTTATCGTCACCCGCGACGAGATCCGCACATATAGCGTTTCCGGCGATCTGCTGGAGGGAGATATCGGCTATATCGCCATTCGGGACTTTGATTCCGGCGTGGGCGACGAGTTTCGCAATATGCTCAACAGCCTGCTGGACCAAGGCGCACGAGCCTTTGTGTTTGACGTGCGAAACGATCCCGGCGGCTATCTGGAGGAGATGAGGAGCTGCCTTGATCTGCTTTTGCCCGAGGGCATTGTCATTACCACCGTGGACAAGCAGGGCAACGAAACGCCGTATACCTCCGACGCCGGCTGCATCGAGACGCCCATGGCCGTCCTCACCAATGAATATTCCATTTCGGCGGCGGAGTTTTTCGCTGCGGCGCTGCAGGAGTATGAGGCTGCCGCCGTGGTGGGTGAGCGCACCACCGGCAAGGGCTATTCCCAGCAGACCTATCAGCTTTCCGACGGCTCCAGCGTGCACATTTCCACCAGCCGGTATTATACGCCCAAGGGCAACAGCCTTGCCGATACCGGGGTTACGCCCGACATCCTGGCCGAGGTGGATGAGGAAGAGTTCCGTCTTTTGGCCGAAGGACGGCTGGAACGGGAAAACGATTCACAGCTTCGGGCCGCGCTGGATTATCTGAATCAGCGACTTCCCGCGCAGGGAGAATAAAGCGGGCGTTGCCGTCATAAACTGTCAAAAGGCCGCTTTTTTGGACGGAAAGCCCGGGTGAAAATCGACCGCGCACACCTTGACATCCCGGACAACGCGCCATATAATAAAATCTTGATAATCTTTCCAATTCAATGCAATTGAGAATACCGAAGGAACATAGGGGGTTGCTGTCATATGCAGAAACAGTACAAACTGACCAAAGAGCGTCTGGATGAGCTCAAAGCCGAGCTGGAGCATCTGAAAACCGTGCGGGAGCACGAGGTAGCGGAGCTGATAAAAGAGGCGAGGGGCTTCGGCGATCTTTCGGAGAACAGCGAATATGACGAGGCCAAAAACGAGCAGGGCAAGCTCTATTCCCGCATCGCGGAGCTGGAGGCCATCATTCCCAACGCCATCATCATCGACGAAACTGCTGCGGCCGACAAGGGCGCCAACATCGGTACGACCGTAACGGTGGAGCGTCTGGACAACGGCGCCAAAATGGAGTTTGTTTTGGTGGGCTCGCAGGAGGCCAACCCCAAAACCGTGCCCATGCGGCTTTCCGACGAATCGCCCTTTGGCAGAGCCGTGATGGGGCATCATGTGGGAGAGATCGTATCGGTGGACGCTCCCGCTATGAGTTTTCAGGTAAAGATCCTGCGCGTCAGCAGAACTTAAAAGAAATTGAGGACAGAAATATGACAGAAGAACATCGTGAAGCGGAACTTCAGCAGGAACAGGAACTGAGCGAGATCCTGCAGATCCGCAGGGACAAGCTGGCCGCACTGCGGGCCGAGGGACGCGATCCCTTCCTGCAGGTGCGTTTCGACCGGACGGCCGACAGCCGGTCCATCGTCGAAAATTTTGAAATCATGGAAAATCAGGACGTGGCCGTTGCCGGCCGCATCATGTCCAAGCGGGACATGGGCAAGGCGTCCTTCTATCACATTCAGGATCATGCGGGCCAGATCCAGATCTATGTCCGCGTTGACGAACTGGGCGAGGCGGAATACGACCGCTTCAAGAAACTGGATATCGGCGACATTATCGGCGTCAAGGGCTATGTCTTCCGCACCAGACGGGGCGAGATCTCCATTCATGTGC
>JAFZPW010000054.1 GCA_017552495.1 Clostridia bacterium
GAAAAGGGTTTGCCGTAGACCACGTCGTCCCCCTCTTTGGGGTGAAACACAGGGGCGTTTGGGTCACGGGGCCGCGAAAAAGACCTCCGCTGCTGTTGCTGCGGCTTTTGCGGCGCGGAGGCGGCGGGCGCCGGATGATATTCCCGTTGCAGCCGGGACAGCGTTTCCGCCCGGGTGCGGGCAAATGCATCGGCCACCGCGCCGTTTTTTTCCCCGGTAACGCGAAGCTGCATCGGCCTGTCCAGAAGGATCGAAGCCTCGTCCGCCAACATTTTTTCCAGTTGCAAAAGACGAGTCAGGTGCCATTCCTCGGCAGCGCGAAGGATCAAAGTGTTGCCCTCCATCGAAAAAGCCGCCTCCCGCAGACAAGGGGCCACGGAGGGATGCTTTTGGGAAAAAACCTGTCGCAAGACCGAAAGAATCCGCGATTCCTCCTCCGACGGCTCCCGCTCCCGTGCCAAGGATGCGGTACCGGCGGGCTCGTCCGCAGGCAGCGGCTGCGCTTCGGTCGGCGCGTCTTTATCTGAAAACGGCGGTTTCTCTTCCTGCGGCGCTTCCATAGAAAATGCGGCTCGCAGTTTCACCCGGGCCACGCCGTAAGCACGGCAAACGGCAGCCTCCGCTGTAGAAAGCGCCTCAGCGGAAACGTGAGCGTCCGATGCGATGGTGATGGTCAACCCGCCGTCCTCTGGCACGACGCTGTCTACCGGCGCTTCCCACACCGGGTTGCGCAAATCAGGAACCGCAGAGAAAATATCCTTCAATTTCGCCCGTTCGCTCATAATTTCTCCCCTGTCATTCGCTCAATTTCTTCCATCAGCCGGGGCAAAAGTTCCTTCTCCGGCACGCGGCATAGGATCTCGCCTTTTTTGATGATGACACCCTCGCCCTTGCCGCCGGCGATGCCGATGTCGGCTTCCCGGGCTTCGCCGGGACCGTTGACCACACATCCCATCACCGCCACCGTTAGGCGGGTCTGCAGTTTCGCAAGCCGCTTTTCCACAGCTTCGGCCAGGGGGATCAGGTCGATCTGCGTCCGTCCGCAGGTGGGACAGGACACGATCCGCGCACCGCTTTGATGCAGATCCAGCGCTTTCAGGATATCCTTGGCGGCATAAATCTCCTGCACGGGGTCGGCCGTAAGCGAAACACGGAGAGTGTCGCCGATGCCGTCGCACAGCAAAGCGCCGAAGGCCGCCGCCGAGCGAAGCGTTCCCATATGCGCGCCGCCTGCCTCGGTGACGCCCAGATGGAGCGGACGGTCGCACCGGGTCGCCAGCAAACGGTAAGCCCGGATGGTGGAAAACACATTGGACATCTTCAGCGATACGCAAGTGTCAAAAAAATTCCATTCGTCCAGCATGGCCAGATTACGCAGGGCGCTTTCGCACAACGCCTCCGGCGTAACGCCGTATTGTTCCCGCAGATCCCGGTCGATGCTCCCGCTGTTGACTCCCACGCGAATGGGAACGCCATTGGCTTTGCAGATTTCTGCCACGGCGCGAACCTTATCCTTTTCCCCAATGTTGCCGGGATTGATACGCACCTTATGTACGCCGCTTTTCACGGCGGCCAGCGCCAGGCGATAATCAAAATGAATATCGGCCACCAGCGGCAAACGGGTCTGGGCGCGGATGGCGGCGATTGCCTCGGCCGCTTCCAAATCCGGAATGGCAAGCCGGATGACTTGACAGCCCGCTTTTTCCAGCATATTGATCTGATGTACGGTGGCGAAAACATTCCGCGTATCGGTATTGCACATGGATTGGATCACCGGCGGCATTCCTCCGCCGATGGTCACGCCGCCCACAATGATTTTCTGTTTGCTGCCCATAAGCAGATCCTCCTGAAAAGCCATGCGGGCGGCAAACACCGCCCGCACGATGGTCAATGAATAATGCGAAGCACGTCGTGATAGGTGATGAACAAAAACAGGCCCAGCAAAAGCACCATGCTCACCAGCGAGGCCGCCACCTCATATTTGGGATCAAGCTTTTTGCCACGGATGAGTTCCAGCAGCAAGAAGAGAATTTTCCCGCCGTCGAGCACGGGGAGGGGCAGCAGATTGACAAAAGCCAGATTGACGCTGATATACGCCACAAAATACCACATGGAAGGCAGTGACGTGCGGGCAAGCTCGCCCATCTCGTTGGCGATGCCCACCGTCCCCATCATATCACTGGTTGGCACCTGCCCTGTCAAAAGCATTTTCAGTCCCAACACCGCCGATTGCAGATCGCTCATGGCGTTGCGGAACGCATAGCCAATCTTGCCCGGCAGACCCATTTCCACCGAAGCCAGGCGGAAGCCGTAAAGATAACTGTCGCTCTCGGCATCGTAAACGGTGGGGTGCATCTCATAATCCCGCAGATGAATGATTTCGCCGCCGCGCCGGAGCGTAACATCATAACGGGCGTCGGCATCGTAAGCCATCGCCATGGAAAAATCGCCCATGGTATAAATATGGAAATCGTTGATCTTGATTAGCCGGTCACCCTCTTCAAAACCAACGCCTCCGTTGTCAGCCGCGGCATAAGGAAAGCCCTCCATAAACGAGGCGAGCACCGGTTCAATTTTGTGTTTCCCCGGCAGAATCAGGACAAACAGGATGAGTACCGCCAAAAGGAAGTTCATTGTCACGCCGGCGAACATGACCAAAAAGCGTTTAAGCTTGCCGGCTTCGGCATAACTTCCGCCAGGCGGGAGCTGAGCCAGATCCACTTTTTCGCCGCCCACCAGCAGATCCTCTTCGTCGGCGCCCTCTCCCTGCA
>JAFZPW010000055.1 GCA_017552495.1 Clostridia bacterium
AAGACCTCCCGCCCCTTCCTGCGCCACCGGGAATTTTTGTGGCAGGAGGGTCACACCATGCACGCCACCGCCGAGGAGGCGCGGGAAGAGACACAGCGGATGCTCAACGTCTATGCCGACTTTATGGAGAACGTGCTGGCTATGCCCGTGGTGAAGGGCCGGAAAACCGATAAGGAGAAGTTCAATGGCGCCGAAGAGACCTATACCGTGGAGTGCATGATGCACGACCGCAAGGCGTTGCAGGCGGGAACCTCCCATTATTTCGGCGACGGCTTTGCCAAAGCCTTTGATATTACCTTTACCGGTAAAGACAACGTGCTCCATCATCCGCACCAGACGAGTTGGGGCGTTTCCACCCGCATGATCGGCGGCATCATTATGACCCATGGCGACGACCGCGGACTGGTTTTGCCGCCCCGCATCGCCCCCGTTCAGGCCATGGTCATCCCCGTGGCTCAGCATAAGGAGGGCGTTCTGGAGGCAGCGCAGGCGCTGCTGGAGCGTCTGCGGGCCCTGGGTGTCCGCGCCCGGTTGGACGACAGCGACAACAGCATGGGCTGGAAGGCCGCCGAATACGAGATGAAGGGCGTACCCCTGCGCATCGAGATCGGCCCCAAGGATATGGAAAAGGGCCAGTGCTGCATCTGCCGCCGGGATTCCGGCGAGAAGAGCTTCGTACCGCTGGCCGAGCTGGAAAGCACCGTCCCCGCGCTGCTGGATCAGGTGCATGAGGGACTGTTTGCCCGGGCGAAGAAGAATCTGGAGGATCACACCCGCGTCTGCCATACCGTGGACGAGGTCAAACAGTTCATGGTGAGCGAAGGCGGCTTTGCCAAGACCATGTGGTGCGGCGAGCTGGATTGCGAACTCAAGATGAAGGAACTGGCCGGCGTCAGTTCCCGCTGCATCCCCTTTGCCCAGGAGCAGGTGAGCGATACCTGCGTCTGCTGCGGCAAGCCCGCAAAAAAGATGATCCTCTGGGGCGTGGCGTATTAAGCCCGCCGATAAGATCGCTTATAAGAAGAAACCGCCTCCCGCTTTTCGCGGGAGGCGGTTTTGCTTTTTATCCGGTTCAGCCGATGACATCCTTGAAAACTCGCAGGGCGTTGCCGCGGCAGATCTTATCCACGTCGGCGGAAGAAAACTGTTTGGTCAGCGCGTCCACAATTTGGGGAAAGCCGGAGAAATCCTTGAACTCCAGATTGTCGCCGATGCCGTCGAAGTCCGAGCCCATGGCAACGGCCTCGATGCCGGCTTTGTCCGCAATGTGAACGGCGTGGCGGACGATGTCCTCCACGGTGGTCATTTTGGAATCCAGCCGCAGGAAGCAGTCGCAGAAATTGACGCCGCACACGCCGCCCTTTTCGCCCAGCGCGCGGAGCTGCTCATCGGTGAGGTTGCGGCGGTGGTCGCTGAGGGCACGGGCGCAGGAATGGGAGGCGATGAAGGGCTTTTTTCCATGCTTCACCACGTCCCAAAAGCCGCCCTCGGACAGGTGGGAAACGTCCACGATCATGCCCAGTTCATCCATTTTGGCGATCACCTCGCGGCCAAAGGGCTTGAGAGGCAGCATATGCTGCGCGGGGTCGCTGGAATTGGGATAACCGATGCTGTTTTCGTAATTCCAGGTGAGGGCAATCATGCGAACGCCCCGGTCATAGAATGCCTGCAGCCGTTCGAGCTTGCCGTCCACGGCCACGCCGTCTTCGATGGTGAGCATGGCGGAGAGTTTGCCGTCCTGCTTGTTGTTCTCGATGTCGGCAAGGCTGCGGACAGGGCGGATGATATCGCGAAAAAGCGCCATCTGACCGTCAAAGGCGTCGGCACAGTGGTTGAAATAGTCGTAAGCGCTCTCGGTGACGCCGTAGCGCTGAGCGCAGTCGTGCGTGGGGATGAACACGGCGAAGCACTGGACATAGGAGCCGCCGGCCCGCAGTTTTTCCAGATTGATGTGGCCGGGGGCGTTTTCCAGCGTGCGGCCCTTGAGATAGACCTCCATCAGCGTATCACAATGGAGATCGACAATGTTAAACGACTTCATAAGATTCCCTCCTGTCGATATGATCTGTTATGCTAACCATCTTACTCCAATTCCGAAAAAAACGCAAGAGGGAGCCTGTCCGATTCTTTTCCGGCGAAAAAACAAAAAGCGGGGGCGCAAACGCGCCCCCGCAGATGGGTGGGATCTTACTTCAACTCGTGGATGAAAATACCGGAGAGCAGTTTGGGCTCAAACCAGGTGGATTTTGGGGGCATGATGCGGCCGCTGTCGGCGATGTGCATCAGATCCTCGATAGAGGTGGGGCACATGGCAAAGGCCACAGCCATGCCGCCCTTCACGCGCTTTTCCAGTTCGCCCAGACCGCGGATGCCGCCCACAAAGTCGATGCGCTTGTCGGTACGGGGATCACCGATGCCCAGAATGGGGGTCAGCAAGTTCTGCTGCAGGATGGAAACGTCAAGCTGGGCGACCACGTCGCTTGCGTCAAAGGTGTCGTTCTTGGCGGTGAGTTTCCACCACAAGCCGCCCAGATACATACCGAAGGTGTGCTTTTCGGTGACGTGAGGCGCGGCGGCGCCAAGCTGCTCCACCTCGAACTTTTCAGCGACCTTGGCCAGAAATTCAGCCTCGGAATTGCCGTTGAGGTCGGCCACTACACGGTTATAGTCCATGATGGCAAGCTGCTCGTCGGGGAAGAGCACGCACAGGAAGAAGTTAAACTCCTCTTCACCGGTATAGTCGGGATTCTGCACCCGGCGCTTGCGGGCCACGCGCACGGCGCTGGCACAGCGGTGATGCCCGTCGGCGATATACAGGGCGTTCATTTTGGCAAAGGCGCCCTGAATGGCGGCGATGTCGGCGTCGTTATCGACGACCCAGCAGGTCTGGCGCACGCCGGCGTTGTCAAAGTCGTAAACCGGGGGCAGAGCCACGGTTTTTTCCACCACGGCGTTGACGGTGGGATCAGCCTTATAGGTCAGGAAGATGGGACCGGTGTTGGCGTCGCAGAAATCCACATGGTTGCAACGGTCGTCTTCTTTCTTGGCAAGGGTGAGCTCATGCTTTTTCACCACGTTGTTCTGGTAATCGTCTACGCCGGCGCAGGCCACAATACCCGTCTGGGCGCGGCCGTCCATGATCTGACGATAGATGTAGTAGCAGGGCTTGGCGTCCTTCTGATAAACGCCCTGCTTTTTCATGTCGTTGAGGCGGGAAGCGGCGGTCTCGTAGACCAACTGGGAATACATGTCGGTATCTTCGGGGAGATTGATTTCGGCCCGGTCGATCCGCATGAAGGAATAGGGATTGCCCTTGACATAGTCTCTGGCCTCCTGCGAGTTCATCACGTCATAGGGCAGAGCGGCCACCTTGTCCACCAGCTCGGGGGTGGGACGGACGGCGCGGAAGGGGCGAACGATAGCCATAATGATTCCTCCTGATCGTCAGATTAGAACTGGAAGCCGGAGATGATGTCCACGATCTCGGCGCCGATGCGCTTCTGCGCCTCCACGGTCTGGGCGCCGATGTGCGGCGTGCAGGACACCATGGGATGGCTGTAAAGCGCGGAATTGGTGGCGGGCTCGTCGGCAAACACATCCAGGCCGGCCGAGCGAACCTTGCCGCTGTTCAGCGCGTCCAGCAGGGCGGCTTCGTCCACGTTATTGCCGCGGGAGGTGTTGATAAAGACCACGCCGTCTTTCATCTGGGCGATGGTTTCGGCGTTGATGAGGGCCTTGCCGTCGATGGCGGGAGTGTGCAGGGAAATGAAGTCGGACTGCGCCAGCAGTTCGGGCAGCTCCACGTATTTCATGCCCATCTTCTCCTCGATGCCGGGAACGTGGAAGATATCCTGGGCGATGACGTTCATGCCCAGCGCCTTGGCCATGCCGCCCAGGGTCTGGCCGATGCGGCCGAAGCCGATGATGCCCAGGGTCTTGCCCCGGACTTCGATGCCCTTGGAATAGGCCTTCTTGTCCCATTTGCCCTCGCGCATGGAATGGCCGGCGATGGAAATGAAACGGGCGCAGGACATCATGTGGGCCAGCGCCAGCTCGGCCACAGACTCGGAAGAGGCGCGAGGGGTGTTGCGGACGGTGATGCCGGCGTCCTCGGCGTATTTCACGTCGATGTTGTCCACGCCGACGCCGCCGCGGATGATGAGCTTGAGCTTGCCGCCCTTGGCCGCGTCGATATGATTGGCGCGCACCTTGGTCTTGGAGCGAACCACCACCACGTCAAATTCTTTCAGCGCCTCGCCCAGCTGATCGGGCTCATAAAACTGTTCGACGACCTCAAAGCCCTTGGCGCGCAGCGCCTCCATGGCGGTCTTGTCCATGCCGTCGGTAACGAGAATGCGGATCATATTGTTTCCTCCTGTCTCATGATGCTTCCCGGCGGAGGACCGCCGGGAAGATGATTTTTTTGCGCTTATTTGTGCTCGGATTCAAATTTCTTGAGGAAGTCCACCAGCGCCACGACGCCGTCCTTGGGCATGGCGTTGTAGACGGAGGCGCGCAGGCCGCC